>NZ_JBGWAB010000028.1:0-68906 GCF_041862025.1 Streptomyces sp. AB3(2024) | reverse complement strand
GCGGCAGCGCCGCCGGGCGGGCCGGCCGGCCGGGAGGCGGCGCGGCGGCGCCTGCGCGGGGGCAGGTTGTCGCTCGGGCTGCCACTGTCGGCGGCGGGGGTGTTCTCGTTTTCGGTGTTGAGCATGCGGGCGGTTCTCCCGTCACGCTCCCGGGCGCCGCGGCTGACATCCGGTCCGGCACGGCTCCGCGCGGGGAGCGCGGAACCGGCCTCCGGGGCGCGTTCGCCACACGGGAGCTGTAGTCCATGGCCGCCGGTTCCGTACGTCTTGTCCGTACGGCCTGGCGGAAGTCTTCAGGTCAGTGCGCTGCCCGACCCAGGTGGCTCCCGAGTGCCAGGGCGGCGCGACGACGACGATCCCTACGCGGCGGGACCTTCCGGCGCCTTCGCGTCGGCGGGCACGGCGGCCGTGGGTGGGGCGGCCGTGACTGCCTCGCGGTCGGGCGCGAGCGGGTCGGTCACCGTGCCGGACTCCTCGTCGAAGAGCCCCTGCGCCAGCCTGGTCACCGCAGCGGGGACCGGCGGCGCCAGGTCGGCCACAGCTCGGAGACCGGACAGGACGTCGTCGGGTCGCACGGCAGGTGTCAAATGCCGAACAACCAGCCGCAGTATCGCACAGGCATTGTCCAGCGGCCTATCAGCCTGGAGGGGAAGAGCTTCCAGGCTGACGACCGCGGCGCGGGTGTCGAAGGTGCGCACGCCGTTCTTGGTGCGGCGCTGCACCTCCACGGTCTCGGCGGTGAGGAACGTCTCCACCGCCCGCTCGGCGTCTGCGGGGTCCACGCCCTCCAGGCGCAGCTCCCACACGGAGGCGGTCAGCCGGTCCGCGAGCCCGGAGGTGCGGGCTTCGACGGCGTCGATGATGTCGAGCCCGACCGGCATCGACTCGTCGAGGAGCTCACGGAGCTTCTCGGGGTCGCGGGGCGCGGCGAGCCCGATCTCCAGGTACTCGGCCTCGCTGCCGGTGCCGGTGGGCGCGGCGTTCGCGTACGAGACCCGGGGGTGCGGGGTGAAGCCCGCCGAGTACGCCATGGGTACCTCGGCGCGGCGCAGGGCGCGCTCGAAGGCGCGCTGGAAGTCTCGGTGGCTGGTGAACCGGAGGCGGCCACGCTTGGTGTAGCGCAGTCGGATGCGCTGCACCACCGGTGCGGGAGGCGGGCCTTCGGGCTGTCGCTTGCCCAGTGGTTCTTCTCCTTGTGCGGGGCGTCGCGGCTCGCGCGTCGCCCTGAGTGTCCGTGGGGCCGGGCGGTCACGCCCCGCCTCCGGCTCACCCCTGTCGTTCGTGCAGGGAGATCTCGGGAGCGGGCGCGCTGCCTACGGCTGTCGTACTACCCAGAGTACGCGCCCGTGACCTCACCGGTTCCCGGGGCGGGGCCCCGAACAGGGCGCGCCGTACCTCGGCGCGGGCTTCGCGGACGGCGGCGCGGGCGGTGCGCCAGATCTCGCGGACGACGTGCCCGAGGGGGGTGGCGACCTGCCGGTAGGCCCAGGCGCAGGGCCGCGCGACGCATCCGCGCCACAGCCGCACCAGTCCGCGCCCGAGAGCCCGGCTGATCCGGCCGGCGAGGTGCCACGCGCCGACGAGCAGCCGGCCGAGGGGGGCGAGCAGGTACGCGTACGCTCCCCGGCCGAGCGGTGCCAGCAGGTACCGGTAGGCGGCGCCCGCGACCGGCACGACGACGTACCGCCACAGCCCGGCCCACGGCCAGACGAACAGCGCCATCCCCAGCGCCCGTCCGGCCAGGGTGATCCCCCTGGCCAGCGGCGCGAGCAGCCGTCGGCCCACCGCGCGCAGGACCCGGCCGAGCCCGTCCCCGAGCGGCCGCAGCAGGCGCGTCAGCAGCGCGCCGCCGACGGGAGTCAGCACGCGGCGCCACAGCGTCACCCACGGCCAGACGAACAGCGCCCACGCGGCAAGGGCCAGGCCCCGGCCCAGCGGCCGGAGCAGGTACGTGGCGACCGCGCTCCCCAGCCGGGCCAGACCCCGCCCGGCGGGGCTCAGCACGTACCGCCACAGGCCCGTCCACGGCCGGACGAAGACCAGCGTCAGCAGGGTCACCGCGACCCGGCCGAGCCCGTGCAGCACCGGCCGCACCACGGCGTCGTGGAACCGGCGCACCCCCCGCCCGGCCGGGCCGAGGACGTGCCGGTTCAGCAGCCGGGCGACGGCGGCGAGCAGGTCCCAGACCACCCTCACGGGCAGCACCACGAGGACGGCCACGATCTTGACCGGGACCCGCAGGACCCCCACCAGACACCCCTCGCCGGCGTTCGCGGGCCGGGGCTTGTCCATTTCCATGCCGCTAAGGACACCAGACGGGCCGGACCCGTTGCGCCGCGCGCACATGCGTGTGCCCCGCCGTTGACGGCGGGGCACACGGACGCGGCTTCAGGCCGGGGTCACTTCACGACCGACAGCGGCAGCAGCTTCTGCCCCGTCGGACCGATCTGGATGTGGGTGTCGAGCTGCGGGCAGATGGACACAGGTCCACATCCACACATACCCTCCGGCCCATGAAGACGTATGCCGTCGAAACCGAGTGGACCGCCTCGGCCCTGGCCCTCTTGGAGGACCTGAGGAAGGCGGAGGCTCTGCTCCCTGCGGATGCTCCGCGCGCCCTGCTGTCCATCCGCCTGTCTGTACTGACGGAGGACACTACGTCGCCCGTCCGGCAGGAACTGGACCTCCGCCTACTGGCCAGAGAGAAGGGGTGCCGCGTCGTCGGTGTCGCCTCTGATCTCAACGTGTCGGCAACGAAGGTTCCCCCGTGGAAGCGGAAGGAACTGGGCGAGTGGCTCAACAACCGGGCCCCGGAGTTCGATGCTCTTCTCTTCTGGAAGCTCGACAGGTTCATCCGCCGCATGTCGGATCTCTCGACCATGATCGAGTGGTGCGAGCGGTACGGGAAGAACCTCGTATCGAAGAACGACAGCATCGATCTCGAATCGACCGTCGGCCGGATGATGGTCACGCTCATCGGTGGTATCGCCGAGATCGAGGCGGCGAACACGTCGACACGAGTCGCGTCCCTGTGGGACTACACCCGTACTCAGGATGCGTGGTTTGTCGGCAAGCCCGCGTACGGCTTTGTCACCACGAAGGCGAACGGAAGGCCGTCCCTTGCCATCGAGCCGAACGCACACAAGGCGCTGCACTGGGCTCGCCGCATGGCGCTTCGGGGAGTGTCTGCCCGGCGCATGACTTTGTGCCTCGTCCGCTCCGGGCTCATGTCTCCAGGGCTCACTACCTCGACTCTCCTCCGGCGCCTCCGTAACCCGGCGCTCATGGGCTACCGGGTGGAGGAGAACAAGAACGGCGGCGTGCGCCGCTCGAAGCTGATACTCGGACACGACGGCAAGCCGATCAGGGTGGCCGATCCCATCTTCACCAAGGAGGAGTACGACGAACTCCAGGAGGCCATCGACCGGCGGGGCAAGAACCAACCCCAGCGCCAGACGCACGGCGCGACGAAGTTCCTGGGAGTCCTCACCTGTGTCGACTGCACGTCGAACATGACCGTGCATGTCACGACCAACAAGTTCGGCCAGTACCAGTACCTCCGGTGCCAGAAGTGCAAGAGCGGGGGGCTCGGCGCACCCGATCCACAGGGTGTGTATGACGTGGTCGTGAACGACGTACTGAGAGTCCTCGGCGACTTCCCCGTACAGGTTCGGGAGTACGCGCAGGGGGCGGAGGCTCGGGCCGAGGTGAAGCGGCTCGAAGAGGCCATCGCCTACTACATGGCGGGCCTTGAGCCAGGAGGCCGCTACACGAAGACGCGGTTCACTCAGGAGCAGGCGGAGAAGACCCTCGACAAGCTGACCGACGAGCTGAGCGCGATCGACCCCGAGACCACGCAGGACCGCTGGACACTCGTCCACAACGGGAAGACGTTCCGCGAAGTGTGGGAGTCGGGAGGCATGGAAGCCATGGCCGAGGATCTGCGCCGCGTCGGCGTCACGTGCGAGGTGACTCGAACCAAGGTCAAGGGCGTGCGCGCTCCCTCCGTGCACCTGCGGCTGAAGATCCCTCGCGATGTGCGCGAGCGTCTCGTCATCAAGAGCGACGAGTTCGCCGCCAAGCTCTGACGGACCCGTGCCCCTGCCCTGTCTCGCCTGCCGCGCGAAGGGCGGGGGCTCCTCCGATCAGGTTGACGACCGAACAGCCTGCCGTGTAAGAAGAGCCTCCCGCTCCTTCGAGGAGCGGACACCGTAGCTCCCGCCGTGTGACGGCGGTAGAGCTGGCCACTCCGCGAAGGGGCCGCCATCCCAAGGGGCTGGCAGGGGAAGCCAAGGGCACCCCGAAGCGCAGGACGGTACTGCGCGACTTCCACTCACCCGCCGAGGTACAGCTACGCGCTGCCCTCGGCCGCCGCCAGGAGGTCGCCACCCCTTGAACATCACCATCGAAATCGTCTGGACCTGTGAGGTCTGCGCATCACCGCTCGCCGACGGGGAGACGCACGACGACTGCGCCGGCGCCGAGGCGACCGGCCGATGAGTACGAGCAGCATCGACTTCGGACAGGGCCGCACCTGGGGCGGCGTCTCCCAACAGGAGTACCAGCGGATGGCCCGAGACCCCCGGCACCCGCTCGCCTACCGCATCCACTTCGCAGCCCTCGGGTGGGCCGACCGCCAGGGACACGCAAGCTTTGGTCCCGGCAAGCTCGCAGCACTGCTGGGCAAGGAGGGCAAGCCCCTGTCCGATCAGAGCACGAACAACGCTCTGGCCCGCGCCAGGCAACTCGCCCTTGTCTCTCCCCGGTCGGGGGCCGCTTGTCTGCTCCTCCCCTACCACCTCTTCCAGAAGAGGAAGGGCGCACCGGTACCGTGCCGCCTTCACCTCGACCGGTGACTACTACATCCGTCGCGTGTAGCCAGCACACGCCTCCCGTGTAGCGGGTCGGCACCTCACCTGCGGAAACGTTCGTCTCCTCTCTTTTCTTTTTTGTCCTCACAGTTGCGGCCCCGAAGGGGCCGACAGAGGAAGGCATCTTCGACCTACGGCAAGCGAAGAGGGGGCGCGGCAGCGCCCCAAGTGGCAGGCACCGGCGAAGCAGTAAGCAGTGGGCGGCCGGACGGCCGCTACAGTCCGAAGCCTCTACGGCAGAGCGGCCCCGAAGGGGACCGACAGGAGCAAGCCCAAGGGGGCGCTGCCGCGCCCCACAGGACGTGAGGCTCCATTCTGCGCACTCCTCCGCCGTCACCAAGGAGGCAGCGCAAGCCTGTGACCAGGCGCTACGCCGCCGCCGACTGGAGTACAGGCCAGCCTGAGAGACACTGAAACCGTGGCGCGATCTTGGCCGGTATGACATGCCGGTCGCCGTTGAAGGGCGCAAGGGTCATCCCCCACCTCCACAGGTCAACCGACTCGGTTGGGTCAGGGGAGCCAGTGGTGAAGACGCCAAATTCGCTACGCGTTGGCCCGCCTTGCCAGCACACTGGCAGTCATGGACGAGCTGTACGTGGTCAGGCATGAGCCGACCTGGCGCGAGGAGCCGGAGCCGGACGACGAGTACGACAACGACACGGACCACAAGACCGTGTACGCCCTCTTCGGCCTGGCCATCTACAAGGCCAACTGCCTGGAACACTCCCTCGTCAACACTCTCGCGCTCACCAAAATCATCACGGCGAGGGAGCAGGGAGAGCAGCTCATCCGCGACCCCTGGACTCAAGGCTTCAAAGACATGATGGGCAAGCTCATCAAGCGCGTCGAGCCGCACACCAGTGCCTACCCGGAGGTCGTTGACGACCTCACCAGGAGCCTGAAGCGGCGTAACGACCTGGTTCACAACTTCTGGCGCGAGCGCATCCCGGACATCATCAGCGATGCTGGCCGGGCCAGGCTGTGCGCGGACCTGAAGGCCGATTGCCGGCTACTCACGCAGACAGACGAACGCTTCAGCGCGAGGGTCTTGGACCCCATCATGGAGAGTATGGGGATCACGGCCGAGGCGGTTGAAGCCCAGTACGCGAAGGAGCGCCGCGAGGCAATGGCGCGCTACGAGACGGAGGCATTCACGGCTGGGGAGGACTCGGCCTGACCTGCCTGTTCGCTCTGCCCTTCAGGGCACTGGCTTCGGGCTGGCCGCCGAGCCGCACGCTTCGGACACCCCGCACGCCTGCACCCTGACCCACGCCGTCGACCATCGGCGGGAGGCTCTGTTCGATTCGCCGCCGTGCGGGCGTAGGCAGATCCTGAAGTAGGAGGTGAACATCATGGGGGAGAAGAAGAACTGGGAAGTAATGGCGGACCTGGACAAAGGGGCCAGCACCCTGGAGCGGACTCTCGCCCTGGCCAAGAAGGCGAGCGACAACGTTGAAGTAAGCATGCCTTTCTACGGTGAGCAACGTCGTGCAATCGAGTCGGCTCGCAAGCTGACAGGGCAGATGAAATTCGACCAGGCGTACGCGCTGTTGGATCAAGTTAACGCCGTCCTGGAAGAGCACGGGCGGAAGATCGAAGAAGAGCTGACCCGGCGCGAGAAGGAGCTCGCCCGCAGGCAAGCCGCGAGGTCAGAAGATGTCGAGCCCTGGCCATCCCATCGAGCGCTCGTGCGGGAATTTCACCAGAACGAGTTGGACTACCAGTGGTACAAGACCCACTACAAGGTTCCCGGTGAGGGTCGCGACTGACCCTACGATCGACCCTGAAACCGTGGCGCAATCTTGGCCGGTAAGACATGGCGGTCCGGACTTGCCCGCCAGGGGGTCATACCCCACCCCCGTTCGCCCCCTCGGGAGGCTCGGTTACCTGCTCTCTCCTCAGCTGCGTAAGAAGGGAGCGACAGATCCAGTCGAAGACTCCGGAGCCCGCCCGACTCAACTCGTAGGCCAAGGTTTCCGCTTCTTCGTAGGAGATCTCGATGGAGGCCACAGCCGTGCGCCTCTTGCTGACAAGCGCCCACGCTGCGCTGGGTAGCGGCTCAGTCTCCAACACATGCTCCGGCGACCACATGCCGTGCACCAAGTGGTTCCGTCGGGCGAGCAGGGGCTTGAGGGTCGCAAGTGTGGATCGGCACTCGGTGCGCTGCGCTTCCGTGATCTCCCGGTTGATCTTCACGAGCGCCGTACACGTATCGATCAGCTCATACGCTCCAAGCCCCGCAGCCACAACCTCGGCGTACTTGCTGTCGATGAGGCAGGTCATCAGTTGGCGCAGGTAGTACTCCAGCGCAGCACTCTGCCTCGCCACCTCACCCACCAGGAGAGACATGCGCCGCTGTATCTCCTCCATCTCCTCGTCCGATCGGAGGATCGGAAGCCCATCGAGATGGCTTGGCAGGACCGCTTCGTCAGACATGACGAAGAGCGTACCGAGACGCGTCTCACAAACCTTCGTTTTCGGGACGGGAGCGCCAGGCTCGGGGCGTGTCCATTTCACCCACACTCGGATGTCTCGCAACCCGTCCCGAAACATCACTCTCACCACTGGCTTTCGGGACACGTTTGTGAGACGGTCTCGTCATGACCACGAACACCCCGGCCGCCCAGGTCGAACGTCACGCCTGCCCGAAGTGCGAAGCTCCCGCCGGTAGCCCCTGCCGTACGACGACGGGCAAGGTGGCGGCGAACTACCACACGGGCCGCTTCGCCCTGGTGCCCGCGCTCAAGGCGGAACTGACCATCAAGACTCCGACCGACCGGAACCCAGGGAAGGTGTGGACACAGGGCGCTCCTGTCACACAGGTGCCCGACGCGATACCGGGCGCAGCGATCCGGCTGGGCTACGCCCGTTGCTCAACTGTTGGACAGGAACTCCAGTCGCAGTTGGACATGCTTGCCCGTGCCGACTGCACCCGCGTGTTCTCGGAGAAGATCAGTACCCGTGTGAAGGAGCGGCCGGAGCTTGAGAAGGCGCTCACGCTGGCACGGGAGATCAAGGCAGCCGCGCCGAATCAGCCGGTCATCCTGACCGTGGTCGAGATGAAGCGGCTTGCCCGCAGTGCGGCAGAGCTGATGACGCTGTCTTCCACCCTTCAGGCGGACGGCATCCAACTGGAACTCCTGTCCGGTCCCCTTCAGGGTGTGTACGACCCGAACGGGGCTGGTGCCATCGTGTTCGCCGTGCTCGCCGTCAGTGCAGAGGTGGAGCGGGAAGGCATCCGGGAGAAGACGTTGGAGGGGCTGGAGGCTGCGGCCCGTAAGGGCAACGTCGGTGGGCGTCCCTCCGTCGTGGACGATGACACCCTGGCCGTAGCCCGTGCCCGGCACGCCAAGGGAGACAGCGTCACAGCCATCGCAAAGGCCCTGGGGATCGGTCGTGCCACGTTGTACCGCCACTTGGGAGAGAGCGCCTGAGACAGGCGCACACAGACGCAGACAGGCCCTCGGCATACGCCGGGGGCCGCTGTCATGCGCTGGCCTACCGGGCGGGACAGGCCAGGTCCGGAGCGGAGCGGTTCGGCGAGCACGTCACAAGAGCGACGGAGTGGAAGACAGTGCCCTTCAGGTAGTGGCCGAGGGACACGTCTCCTCCCCACGTCAGCCGCTCGACCGCACTCTTCACCAGGAGAACCAGCCTGGTCACTTCCCGATCCTGCTCAGAGGCGAACCGGGGTGCGAACTCTGCGAGCTGAAGGCCCAGCCACTCGCCGGCCTCCTTGGGCTCCTCCCATGTCCCTCGGATCATCGAGGGCGGTTTCATCAGCCAGTGCGCCGTCTGGATCGGAGGGAGGTCGGTAGTCGGGAAGACTGCCACGGCTTCCCGGTACCGGTCGTGCACTTCTTGCTCACTGGTCGCCGCCGGAGCCTGGCCGGGCGGTCTGCGGACGCTCTCCCTGTCGAACGTCTTCTTCTCCCCCACCCATGCGTAACCGTGGTGGTGCACCGCTGCTCCGTTCCGAGAGATGACGACGGCCCCGCCCGTCGGCGTGAGGGCAGGGCCGTCAGTTCAGGTGGTGCCGTCGATCAGGCGGAGAGGTCGAAGCGGGCGGGGTCGATGCCCGCCGCGTCCAGCTCGGCCGTGGTGAAGCGCAGCGGCTCGGCGTCCGGGCGCTTGCTGTCACCCATGGCCCACGCGTCCGGCCCGATCTTCGCGAGGGTCACGCACGCCTCGCCGTCCGGGTGAGTACTGCCGCCGCATGCCTTCGAGAACTCGGCTCCCTCGATCGGGAGCCCGTACAGGTCGGTCATCGTTGTGCCCTTCCTGATCTGCTTCACGGCCGAGCGAGTGCCGGCCGCGTCCCGCCCTCGATGGAGCGGAAGTCTTGGGTGGGTGCTCCGGTTTCCCTGCGTCCGAAGCGGTTGCCCTCACCGCCCAGGGCGGCACCTCAGTCAAGGGGCGGACCGGGCCGGAGCCTGGGCACGTCAACCCAGACGAGACACGTCCTGTCTCTGCTCTACGGCTTGTCGATCGGGGGACTACCTGCCTCCCGCCGGGAGGGCAGCGGTGACAGGATTCTGTGAGCGGCTCAAGGAGCCGAGGGAACCCGCAGCACCTCTGCGATCTGCTCGACCGCATCAGCGCGGATCATCCCGAGGTGGACGTACGCCTTACCGGTGTGCGTCACCATGGGCCGGACGCTGCTCCACGCGGACTCGGGAACGCCGAGCGCGGCGAGTGCCGCGCGTATGGATTCCGTCGCGTCCGTTGCCTGCGACCAGGCATCTCGCCACGTCTGCATGTCCATCAGTGGCCGGTCCCGTGCATCCGAAGCAGGATGTTGCAGTCGACGACCGTCGTGCCGTCGCCCTCCAACCCGGCAGCCTTCCGAAGCTGACCGAGTCGCGCGCACTCGGGGCAGCCAGGCACCGGACGGGGCGCAGGTCGCTCCTCCCGAATCGGCAGCTCTACCGGCGCTTCCTGCCACCGCGTGGGTTCTGTCTTCGTCACCGTCGCGCCCTCCCTGTCGCTTCCGAGGTCGATGAACAGACCGTAGGGAGCGGGGTTGTGAGGGGTCCACGCTGTTGCACGCGGTTGCACGGATTCACCCGAGGGCAGCGAGAGCCTTCGTGATCAGCGCACGGGCTTCGGCTCCGCGCACGGCGGACCGGGACAGCTCGGAGAAGGCCCGAAGGTAGGTACGGATCTCGCCGGGCGTGGTCAGGTTGATCTCTGCGGTGAGAGTCTCCACCGCCACCTGTTGATCGTCGAAGGCGTAGAAGGCTTCGAGCGGCCAGACGGTACGGCGGGCCCGTGCGGGGATGATGCCGAGGGAGACGTTCGGCTGTCCCATCACCGAGAGCACGTGTTCGAGCTGGGCCGCCATCGCGGCATCGTCGCTCACCCGGTAGTAGAGAACCGTCTCTTCGAGCACCAGCGCGAACCGATGATCCCCCTCCCGGATCACACGGGACCGTTGGGCCCGAGCCTGCACGGCGTCGGCCACGTCGTCCGGGGTTCCCTGGAAGGCTGTGATGGACCGTAGAAGTCCTGTCGCGTAGCCGGAGGTCTGGAGCATCCCCGGCATGACGTTCGAGGCGTACACGCGAAAGGAGCGGGTCCGCTGGTACAGCGGGACAGTCTGCTCATGAACTCGGCGCATCCCGTCACGGTGGATCTGCCGCCACTCGACGTACATCAACTCTGCGTTGCGGGACGCAGCGATCAGATCGGCCGCGTGATCGTCGGCTCCGCAGGCAGCGCACCAGGCACGGATGTCTGCGTCCGAGGGTGGCGTCTTGCCCCGCGCGATCCGGGATGACTTCGACTTGTGCCAGCCGCACAGAGCGGCCAGCTCATGCCCTGTCAGGCCAGCGTCTTGCATGAGGCCCTGCAAGCGGGCAGCCACAGCGGCTCGTGCCGCTTGGGCGCTGGAGAGTGGAGAGGAAGGCATGAGCTGACCGGTCAGGAATCAGACGGCGTACTTCTCGTGCGGGATGGCTCGCTCCCACACCGCTTCGAACGCCGACGCGCACAGCTCAACTGCGGCAGGGTCTTCCGTCTGGTCAGTGTGGACCCACCGGCCGAATCCGTCGAAGACGTTGAACTGGACAAGGCGGCCGTCGAACAACCAGAAGTCGTTGCCCGGCAGGGCAAGGTCCGAGGCGTGGCGACGGGGCAGCCAACGGATCTGCTCCCCGGCAGCCACGTTCGTGAAGGTGCCCGAGTGCTCGAAGGCGATGTAATCACTGACGGGCTCCGAGACGATGCGGGCACGTCGGATGACAACACCCTTGGCCGTGACCTCCTGAACGAGGTCGAGCCACGGACGCCACCACGAACCCCGGTCCTCCGGGTCGAGCCGGCGCCCTTGCTTCCACGCGGCGAAGCCTTCGATCTCGTTCGCAACGCCGTACGTGTCGCGCATCTCAAGATGCACGGCTGACTCCTGCACTGACCTGATGAGGTCAGAGAAGTCAGTCAGACTCTGCGACACGGAGCGCCTCCCTGAGAAGCGGGATCATCCGCTTCGGAACCCTGATCACCGACTCGTGCCCGGGGATCGGCACATCCCGCGAGCTCTCGCCCGTGGTCCGCTCGTCTGCCGTCCACCCCTGGATCACAAGATCCTTCGACTCCTGGTCCACCCACACAGCGGGTGATCCGTGATCTCCGGACTCGGGATCTTTACCGACGAACCGTAAGGCCATGGTGTCCCTCCCTGTCGAGCGCGTTGCGCCTGGTTGCACGACCTTCACTCTGTCGGAACCTGCGGGTCAAGAGGGCATGTTCACCCCGATCCGACCCGATGCTGTCCGGCGATACGCAGAAGGCGCCCGGACCTTTACGGCCCGGACGCCTCTCGTCAGCTACACCCACTCGACCGCCGAGACGATGCCCGGATCTTGCCGAGGAGCAGGGAGCGGCGTGCGCCGCACAGGGCGGGAAGCCTGCTCGCGCTCCTTCGCCCCGAGCCCTCGAAGGATCTCGGTACGCTCCGCCTCGCTCATGCCAGCGAGCGTCTCAGCCATCCTCTGGACGGCATCGCCGCTGGTCACGGCTACTTCTTGACCTCAAGCGGGAGCAGCTTCTTACCCGTCGGTCCTACTTGTGGCCATGTGTCGAACTGAGGGCAGACGCCGCAGTCGAAGCACGGGGTCCAGCGGCAGTCCTCGACCTCGGTCTCGTCGAGGGCGTCCTGCCAGTCCTCCCAGAGCCAGTCCTTGTCGAGGCCGGAGTCCAGGTGGTCCCAGGGCAGGACCTCCTCGTAGGTGCGCTCGCGGGTGGTGTACCAGGCGACGTCGACACCGTAGGAGGGCAGCGTCTCCTGCGCGGCCCGCATCCAGCGGTCGTACGAGAAGTGCTCGCGCCAGCCGTCGAAGCGGCCGCCGGACTCGTACACGGCGCGGATGACGTCGCCGACGCGGCGGTCGCCGCGCGAGAGGAGGCCCTCGACGATGCCGGGCTTGCCGTCGTGGTAGCGGAAGCCGATGGAGCGGCCGTACTTCTTGTCGCCGCGGATCTTGTCGCGGAGCTTGCCGAGACGGGCGTCCGTCTCCTCCGCCGACAGCTGCGGCGCCCACTGGAAGGGGGTGTGCGGCTTCGGCACGAACCCGCCGATCGAGACCGTGCAGCGGATGTCGTTCTGGCCGGAGACCTCGCGGCCCTTGGCGATCACGTTGACCGCCATGTCACCGATCTGGAGGACGTCCTCGTCGGTCTCGGTGGGCAGGCCGCACATGAAGTACAGCTTCACCTGGCGCCAGCCGTTGCCGTAGGCGGTGGAGACCGTGCGGATCAGGTCCTCTTCCGAGACCATCTTGTTGATGACCTTGCGCATGCGCTCGGAGCCGCCCTCGGGGGCGAAGGTCAGGCCGGAGCGGCGACCGTTGCGGGTCAGCTCGTTGGCCAGGTCCACGTTGAAGGCGTCGACGCGGGTCGACGGCAGGGACAGGCCCACCTTGTCGTCCGAGTAGCGGTCGGCGAGGCCCTTGGCGATGTCGGCGATCTCGGTGTGGTCCGCCGAGGAGAGGGAGAGGAGGCCGACCTCCTCGAAGCCGGTCGCCTTGAGGCCCTTCTCCACCATTTCGCCGATGCCGGTGATGCTTCGCTCCCGCACGGGGCGCGTGATCATGCCGGCCTGGCAGAAACGGCAGCCGCGGGTGCAGCCGCGGAAGATCTCCACGGACATGCGCTCGTGGACGGTCTCGGCGAGCGGGACCAGGGGCTGCTTGGGGTAGGGCCACTCGTCGAGGTCCATGACGGTGTGCTTGGACACGCGCCACGGCACGCCGGAGCGGTTCGGCACGACACGGCCGATGCGGCCGTCCTCCAGGTACTCCACGTCGTAGAAGCCCGGCACGTAGACGTTGCCGGTCTTCGCGAGGCGCAGCAGCACTTCCTCGCGTCCGCCCGGGCGGCCTTCGGCCTTCCAGGCGCGGATGATCTCGGTCATGTCGAGGACGGCCTGCTCGCCGTCGCCGATGACGGCGCAGTCGATGAACTCCGCGATCGGCTCGGGGTTGAAGGCCGCGTGGCCGCCCGCGAGCACGATGGGGTGGTCGACCGTACGGTTGCGCGACTCCAGCGGGATGCCCGCCAGGTCGAGGGCCGTGAGCATGTTGGTGTAGCCCAGCTCCGTGGAGAAGGACAGGCCGAACACGTCGAAGGCACCGACCGGGCGGTGGCTGTCGACGGTGAACTGCGGCACCTTGTGCTCGCGCATCAGTTCTTCGAGGTCGGGCCAGACCGAGTACGTGCGCTCGGCGAGGACGCCCTCGCGCTCGTTCAGCACCTCGTAGAGGATCATGACGCCCTGGTTGGGCAGCCCCACCTCGTACGCGTCCGGGTACATGAGCGCCCAGCGGACGTCGCACGACTCCCAGGGCTTCACCGTGGAATTGAGCTCACCACCGACGTACTGGATGGGCTTCTGCACATGCGGGAGCAGAGCTTCGAGCTGTGGGAAGACCGACTCGGACATCACGCGACTTTCGTGAAGCGGGCAGGGGGCGACTCTCAAGCGTACCCCGAGGGCCGGACCGCCCCCGCCCACGTGATCACGTCAGGGCGGCTCGCAGCGCGGGGTCGGCGGCCTCGGCCCAGACGGCCGGCAGCTCGCGTTCGCAGCGCGCGGTCACGCCTTCCTCGCGGCCGTACAGGACGCCCCAGGTGAAGGCGGACTCGCCGGCGTCGGACGCCTGGAGGGCCAGCCGGTGCAGGGCCTCGCGGGCGACGACGCCGTCGCGGTGCTCGCCGAGCAGGGTCTGCACGGCCTTGGCGGCCTTGGCCAGGCGCTGGGCCGGTTTGCCGAGGGCGGGGGCGGCGGCCTCGGCCGCGTAGCGGGCGCGCTTGGCCGCCTTGCGGGCCTCGTGCAGGGCCGTGTCGCGTTCCTCACCGGGCTCCAGCTCCAGCGCGGCGCCGACCCGGTGGGCGAGGCGGTCCCAGTCGCGGAGCACGGCCTTCGGCAGGACGCGCACGGCCGGGCGGGCAGCGCGGGCGCGCAGGGGCGGGTCGGCCAGCAGGGCGTCGAGGGCGTCGAGGAGGGCCAGGTGGCGCGGGCTGTCGAGGGCGGCGACGGCGCGGCGGCGGGTGGCGGAGCGGCGGGCGGCGTTCCAGGTGCGCAGCCGGGACCGGACCGGGCCGTGGACCAGGGTGCGCGGGAGTTCCCCGAGGCGGGTGCGCAGCCGTTCCAGCAGGACCTCGCGGTCTCGGTCGGCGCCGAGTTCGGCGGCGAGGTGGCGCAGTTCCTCGCGGAGCGGGTCGGTGGCTGTGCGGTCGACGATCCGGCGGTGGCTGGCGAGCGCGCTGCGCAGCCGGCGGGTGGCGACGCGCATCTGGTGGACGGAGTCGGGCAGATCGAGGCGGACGGCGGGGTCGAGGGCGATCAGGGCGTCGCGCTGTTCGCGCAGGTACGCCAGCAGGTGCGCGCCCGCCGTGCCCTCGGGAGGGCCTTCGGCGGCAGCGGCGGGGGCCGGGGCGGCGCCGGTCTCGGCGAGGGCGCGGGCGAGCTTCGAGGGGGCGTCGCTGACCCGGAGTCCGGCCTTGCGGAAGCGCTTCTCGACGGCGTCGAGGAGGGCGGGGTCCACGCCGTCGGCGAGTTCCACCTCGACCTCGGTCCAGGTGGCGACGGCGGTGCCCCGCTCGGCGCGCACGGTGTCGGTGCTCAGCTCGGCGAGGAGGTCGCCCCGGGCGTCGAGGAGGTGGCTCACGACGCGTTCGGAGCCCAGCCTGACCTGCGGTTCGAGCCCGGAGCCGCGGACGCGGGAGCGGACGAGGGCGGTGAGGGCGCGGGGCGGGGTGTCGGCGAGGGGGGCCCGGATCTCGTCGCGGACGCCGGGGGCGACGGGCAGTTTCAGGTGCCAGCCGGCGTCGTGGCCCCCGGTGCGGCGCCGCAGGGTGAGCCCGGCGGCGGCGAGCCGCCGGTCGGGGGTGTCGTAGTAGACGGCGTCGAGGCGGACGGTGCCCTCGGCGCGGACCTCGGTGATCCCGGCGGTGCCGGTCAGGTCGGGGAGGCGCCCGCGGCGTCCGGTGCCGGCTTCGCCGCCCTGCGCGCCGTCGCCGTGCGTGAACTCGAATTTCCGCTCGATCTCGCGCTTGGTTTCCGCCATGAACCGAATCTAATGCGGAACGGGGTGCGGTGGGAGGCCGCCGTCCGCTCCGGCGGAAAGCGGCCCCCTCACGGCGCGATCAGGCCGACATGGGGCGTTGGACGCGGATGGACTGGAGTAGTCCGATCGCCACCCAGACGGCGAACATCGATGATCCTCCGTAGGACACGAAGGGCAGCGGGAGCCCGGCCACCGGCATGATGCCGAGGGTCATCCCGATGTTCTCGAAGGCCTGGAAGGCGAACCAGGCGATGATCCCGGCGCACACGACGGTGCCGTAGAGCTCGGTGGTCTCGCGGGCGATGACGCAGGCCCGCCAGAGCACGACGCCGAGCAGGACCAGGATCAGTCCGGCGCCGAGGAATCCGAGCTCCTCCCCCGCCACGGTGAAGACGAAGTCGGTCTGCTGTTCCGGGACGAACTGGCCGGTGGTCTGCGAGCCCTTGAAGAGCCCGGAGCCGGTCAGCCCGCCGGAGCCGATCGCGATGCGCGCCTGGTTGGTGTTGTAGCCGACGCCGGCGGGGTCGAGCTCGGGGTTGGCGAAGGCCGCGAAGCGGTTGATCTGGTACTCGTCGAGGACTCCGAGCTGCCAGATCAGGACGGCCCCGGCGGCGCCGGAGGCGAGCAGGCCGACCACCCAGCGGTTGGAGGCGCCGGAGGCGAGCAGCACGCCGAGCACGATGACGACCATGACCATGACGGAGCCGAGGTCGGGCATCAGCATGACGATGCCCATGGGGGCGGCGGCCAGGCACAGTGCCTTCATCACGGTGCGGTGGTCGGGGTGGGCCAGGTCTCCCGCGTCCACCCGGGCGGCGAGCAGCATGGCCATGCCGAGGATGATCGTGATCTTCACGAACTCGGAGGGCTGGAGCGAGAAGCCGCCGCCGATCACGATCCACGCGTGGGCGCCGTTGATGGTGGCGCCGAGCGGGGTGAGCACGGCGATGATCAGGACCAGGGAGAGCCCGTACAGGATGGGCACGACTCCGCGCAGGGTGCGGTGCCCCAGGGCGATGGTGCCGATCATCAGGACCAGGCCGATGCCGGTGTTCATGGCGTGGCGCAGGAGGAAGTAGTACGGGTCCCCCTGGTTCAGGGTGGTGCGGTTGCGGGTCGCGGACCACACCAGCAGGGCGCCGAGGGTGGACAGGGCGAGCGCGGACAGCAGTATCGGCCAGTCGAGCCGGCGCAGGACGGAGTCCCGGGCGGTCAGTTTGGCCACGGGTCCGCGCTGGGGTGCGTACCGGGAGACGGAGAACTTGTTGGCGGTCTGCATCGGGGCCTCAGTCCTGCCGGTGGGCGGGCGGGGCCGGGGGTCCGGCGAGCGCGGGCGGGGCGGATTCCTCCGGGGACGGCGGCACGTACGGCCGGACCTCGGGGGCGTCGATGGAGCCGTCGGGCTGCACCTTGGGCAGCTCGGCCTCGGGCTTGAGCAGCAGGGCCTTCTTGGGGTCCTGCTTGCCGGCCATGTCGAGGCCGTAGATGGCGTTGTAGACGTTGCGCACGGCGGGACCGGAGGCACCGGAGCCGGTGCCGCCCTGGGAGATCGTCATCACGATCGTGTAGTCCTCGGTGTACGTGGCGAACCAGGAGGTCGTCTGCTTGCCGTAGACCTCGGCGGTGCCGGTCTTGGCGTGCATCGGGATCTCCTTCTGCGGCCAGCCGCCGAAGCGCCAGGCGGCGGTGCCGCGGGTGGCGACGCCCTCGAGCGCTTCTCCTATCTTCGACCGGGTCTCCTCGGTCATGGGCAGCTTGCCGTGGGCCTTCGGCTTGATCTCCTCGACCTTCTTGCCGTCGGCGCTGACGATCGCCTTGCCGATGGTCGGGTTCCACAGGGTGCCGCCGTTGGAGATGGCGGCGTAGATGGTGGCCATCTGGATCGGGGTGACGAGCGTGTCGCCCTGTCCGATGGAGTAGTTGACGGCGTCACCGGCGCGCATGAGGTTGCCTTCGAGGCAGTTCTCGTAGGAGAGCAGCTCGACGTAGGTGCCGCCCTTCTTGCCGGTCTTGCACCACTGGTCCTTGTTGGCCTCCCAGAACTTCTGCTTCCACTCGCGGTCGGGGACCCGGCCCTTCTCCTCGCCCGGCAGGTCCACGCCGGTCTCGGCGCCGAGACCGAACTGGTGGGCGGTCTTGTAGAAGATCTGCGCCGGGTTCTTCACCGGATGGAGCCCGCCGTCCTTAAGCCACTGCTGGTGGCCGAGGGCGTAGAAGACGGTGTCGCAGGAGACCTCCAGGGCCCGTCCGAGGGTGATGTTTCCGTGGCCCTGGGACTCGAAGTTCTTGAAGACCTGGCCGCCGATGGAGTACGAGCTGGGGCAGGGGTAGTCGCCGTCGAACTTGTACCCGGCGTTGACCGCGGCAGCGGTCGGGATGACCTTGAAGATGGAGCCCGGGGCGGCCTGGCCCTGGATCGCCCGGTTCATCAGCGGGACGTTGGACTCCTTGGCGGTGAGCTTGGCGTAGTCCTTGCCGGAGATGCCGCCGACCCACACGTTGGGGTCGTACGTCGGGTTGGAGGCCATCGCCACGACCCGGCCGGTCTTGGACTCCAGGACGACGATGGCGCCGGCGTCGGCCTTGTAGGGGACGCCGGTGTTGCGGTCGATCTGCTTGCGCGCCTCGACCATGGCCGCGTTGAGCTCGTACTCGGCGACCCCTTGGACGCGGGCGTCGATGCTGGTCACCAGGTTGGCGCCGGGGACGGCGGGGTCGTTGGCGGCCTGGCCGATGACCCGGCCGAGGTTGTCGACCTCGTAGCGGGTGACACCGGACTTGCCGCGCAGTGCCCTGTCGTAGGTGCGCTCCAGGCCGAAGCGGCCGACCTGGTCCGAGCGCAGGAACGGCGAGTTGGTGTTCTTCGCCTTGACGATCTCGTCGTCGGTGACCGGGGAGAGGTAGCCGAGGACCTGGCCGGTGTTGGCGCCGCCGGGGGCCGGGTAGCGGCGTACGGCGGTGGGTTCGGCGGTGATGCCGGGGAAGTCCTCGGGGCGTTCGCGGATCTGGAGGGCCTGCTGGGTGGTGGCCTCCAGGGTCACCGGGATGGGCTGGTAGGGGGAACCGTTCCAGCACGGCTGTGGGGTCTTGGAGTCGCAGAGGCGGACCTTGTCCATGACGTCCTGCGGCTTCATGTCGAGCACCCCGGCGAGGCGGGTCAGGACGCCCTTGCCCTTGTCCTTTATCTTCATCAGCTCGGTGCGGCTGGCGGAGACGACCAGCCGGGTCTCGTTGTCGGCCATCGGCACGCCGCGCGCGTCGAGGATGGAGCCGCGCACGGCCGGCTGGACCACCTGCTGGACGTGGTTGTTCTTGGCCTCGTCGGAGTACTCCTGGCCGTTGCGGATCTGGAGGTACCAGAGCCGGCCGCCCAGTGTGAGCAGCAGGGAGAAGACGAGCACCTGCAGGATGACGAGCCGGATCTGCACCCGGTGGGTGCGTCCGGTCTCCGGAATGTTGGTCACGACTGCTCCCCCGTCACAGCTTCTTGACGCTCTTCACGCCTTTGACGCCCTTGACGCCCTTGACGCCCTTTATGCGGCCGGCCCGGTTGGCGCGGCCGCGCGCGGTCTTCAGCCGCAGGCCGCCGCGCTGGCTGCCGATGCGCAGCCCCGTTCCGCCGGCCAGCCAGCCGGAGGCGACGTCCTTGCCCTGCGGCGGGCCCCCGTTGGCCTCGACGGCCATCGGGTCGTTCTCGGCACGACGGGCGAGCGCCATGAGGAACGGCACCGTGAAGGGCGCGAGCAACAGGTCGTACAGGGTGGCGGTGAACAGCAGGCCGGCCAGGCCGACGTGCCGGGCTGCGGTGTCTCCGACGAGGGCGCCGACGCCCGCGTAGAGCAGGGTGGAGGACATCGCGGCGGCGACGACGGTGAGCATCGGGCCCCAGGCGGAGCGGAACCGCCCGGTGTCGGGGCGGACGAGGCCCACGAGGTAGCCGATGAGGCACAGGACGAGGGCGTACCGGCCGGCGGCGTGGTCGGCCGGCGGGGCCAGGTCGGCGAGCAGGCCTGCACCGAAGCCGATGAGGGCTCCGCCGACGGGCCCGTAGACCAGGGCGAGGGCGACCACGGTCAGCAGGACGAGGTCGGGGACGGCCCCGGGCAGCTGGAGCCGCCCGAGGACGCTGACCTGGATGACGAGGGCCACGGCGACGAGCGTGCCCGAGAGCAGGATCCGGTTGAAGCGCATGGTGGTCGGCTCCTACTCGTCGGCCGGCTTGACGGACGCGCCGGCGGACGGGGTGACCGTGACCGTGACCGTCGGGGTGGGCTTGGGGGCCTCGGGCTTGGGGGGCAGGACGGCGTCGCGGGGGTCCTCGCGCGGGGGCATGACGACGACGCCGACGATGTCCAGGCGGGAGAAGCCGACGAACGGCCTCACCCACACGGTGCGGGTCAGGTCCCCGCGGGAGGGGTCGACCTTGACGACCTCTCCGATGGGGACGCCGGGTACGAAGGGCTTGTTGCCCCGGGAGCCGAAGGTGACGAGCCGGTCGCCCGGGTTCACCTTGGCCTTGCCGTTGAGCATCTGGACGGAGAGGGCGCGGTCGCCCTGACCGGTCGCGAAGCCGAGCTCTCCGGTCTTCTCCAGCCGGGTGCCGACGGTGAAGTCGGGGTCGTTGGCGAGCACCACGGTGGCGGTGTCGGGGCCGACGGTGGTGACGCGGCCGACGAGTCCGTCCCCGTTCAGGACGGTCATGTCACGCTCGATGCCGTCCTTGCTGCCCGCGTCGATGGTGACGGTCCAGGAGAAGCCCTGGGCCGCTCCTATGGCGATGACCTCGGCGCCCTTGATGCCGTACTGCCCGGCGCCGGCCCGCTTGAGCATCTCGTCGAGCTCGTGGATGCGGCTGCGGGTCTGGTCGTCACTGCCCAGCTTGGCCTTGAGCGCGGTGTTCTCGCGCTCCAGCGTGGCGATGCGGCTGTGGCGCTGGTCGGAGTCGCGTACGGCCCCTATGGCGTTGGCGACCGGATCCACCGCGGTCGCCATACCCTTTTCGACGGGGCCGAAGACCGCTGCGGCGGCCTGCCGGGCCCCGTCGACCGGCGACTCCTCTCCCGCCCTGATGTCCACCGTGATCAAAGCGAACGCGATGGCGATCAGCAGCACCAGGAGCAGCCGGCTCTCTCGTGTGTCCCTCACGTGCGGAGGCCGTGCCTTCCTCGTAGAAACCCATGCGGCGGAGCCGCTCCGGTGGAGCCGGGGCATCCACCGGACTGTGCCTGTATATCAACGATCCGCCGCACCGGCGCGGTAGCACCCGTACGGCGGATCCTTGTGTTCCGCATGCCCCGTTCGCGGGGATTCGATCACCGCCGGGGCTGGGCGTCCAGAACCTGCTGGAGGGCCTCGAACTCCTCGACGCACTTGCCGGAGCCCAGGGCCACGGAGTCGAGCGGGTCCTCGGCAATGTGGATCGGCATGCCCGTCTCGCGGCGCAGGCGCTCGTCGAGCCCGCGCAGCAGGGCGCCTCCGCCGGTGAGGACGATGCCGCGGTCCATGATGTCGCCGGAGAGCTCCGGCGGACACTTGTCGAGGGTGGTCTTGACGGCGTCGACGATCGCGTTGACCGGCTCCTCGATGGCCTTGCGCACCTCGGCGGCCGAGATGACCACGGTCTTGGGCAGGCCCGAGACCAGGTCGCGGCCGCGGATCTCGGTGTGCTCGTCCTTGTCGAGGTCGTACGCCGACCCGATGGTGATCTTGATCTGCTCGGCGGTGCGCTCGCCGAGGAGGAGCGAGTACTCCTTCTTGATGTGCTGGATGATCGCGTTGTCCAGCTCGTCGCCGGCCACCCGGATGGACTGCGCGGTGACGATTCCGCCGAGGGAGATGACGGCGACCTCCGTGGTGCCGCCGCCGATGTCCACGACCATGTTGCCGGTGGCCTCGTGGACGGGCAGGCCCGAGCCGATGGCGGCGGCCATGGGCTCCTCGATGATGTGCACCTGGCGGGCGCCGGCCTGCGTGGACGCCTCGATGACGGCGCGGCGCTCCACTCCGGTGATGCCGGAGGGCACGCAGACCACCACGCGCGGGCGCGCCAGGTACCGGCGCTTGTGGATCTTGAGGATGAAGTACCGGAGCATCCGCTCGGTGATCTCGAAGTCGGCGATCACGCCGTCCTTGAGGGGCCGTACGGCGACGATGTTGCCGGGCGTCCGGCCGATCATCTTCTTCGCCTCGGAGCCGACCGCCAGGATGCCACCGGTGTTCGTGTTGATGGCGACCACGGACGGCTCGTTCAGGACGATTCCCCGGCCCCTCACGTACACCAGCGTGTTGGCGGTCCCGAGGTCGATCGCCATGTCACGGCCGATGAACGACATGTTGTTCCCCTTGTTCCCCATGAGGAGCGTCTGGCCTTCCAGTTGATAGCGGCTGCTGTCAGGGTCGGCGAGGTGGGTGTGTGGGTGGAGGCCCCATCGTAGTGCCGCAAGTGCGCACTCCGCGCGACGGGACTCCGGCAATCCCGCCGGAACGGATACCCGCCCCCTTAGTGGTGACGTCGTGTCCTGTCCAGGCGTTCCCGGTTGCCACCCGCAATACCGAAGGGCGACCGAAATTACTTCGGTCGCCCCAGGTCATGAGCGCTGTTTGGCTGATGTCTCGTCAGGAAAGAGTGCCCCGAAAGGCCCCCTGCGGCCCTCAGAGGGAGGGGAAGAAGAGCTTCAGCTCGCGCTCCGCGGACTCCTCGGAATCCGAGGCGTGGACCAGGTTCTCCCGGGTGACGGTGCCGAAGTCGCCACGGATGGAACCGGGCGCCGCGGCGATCGGGTCGGTGGGTCCGGCCAGCTGGCGGACACCCTCGATCACGCGCTCCCCTTCGACCACGAGGACGACGACCGGGCCGCTCTCCATGAAGCCCATGAGGGGCTCGTAGAACGGGCGCCCCACGTGCTCGGCGTAGTGCGTCTCCAGCGTCTGACGGTCCAGCGTGCGCAGCTCCAGCGCGGGAACGGTCCAGCCGGCCTTCCGCTCGATCCGGCCGATGATCTCGCCGATCAGGCCGCGACGGACGGCGTCCGGCTTGAGGATGACGAGCGTGCGCTGGGTCATGGTCTAACTCCTTGCGGCATACGGGTGCGGTAGGGCGAATCTACAGGGCCGTTACGGTGACCCGTCACGCAGCGTCAGGGGCAGCGGCCTCGGCCTGCGCGGCCCAGCGTGCCTTGATCGTGTCGATGCGTCGGCCGTAGTGCACCGAGCACCACCACAGGGCCGCGAAGACCACGCCCAGGAAGAACATCGTGGGCACCACGAAACCGCTCGCGATCAGCCCGATCTGCAGCGCCCAGCCCAGCTGGACGGCGCCGGGGCGCGACAGCATCCCGCACAGCAGCACCGACAACAGCATGGTCACGCCGCAGACCGTCCACACCTGGGCCTGCGTCAGGTCCGGGTTCTTCATGGCCACCAGGCCCGCGAAGCCGACGATGAAGAATTCACCGATCAGCGTGCTCGCGCAGAGCGTGCGCATCGATCCCTCAGCCCCTCTTGAACAGCAGGCGGGCCTCGCCCACCGTGATCACGGAACCGGTCACCAGGACCCCGGCCCCACCGTATTCGGCCTCTTCCTCCGCCAGGGTGACGGCCGCCTCCAGGGCGTCGTCCAGCCGCGGCTCCACCTGCACCCGGTCCGCTCCGAAGACCTCGACCGCGATGGCCGCCAGCTCGTCCGCGCCCATCGCCCGGTGGCTGGTGTTCTCGGTGACGACGACCTCCGCGAAGATCGGCTCGAAGGCCTCGAAGACGCCCTTGACGTCCTTGCCCTCGCTCGCCGCCACCACACCGATCAGCCGGCTGAAGCCGAAGGCCTCGGTGACCGCCTCCGCGGTCACCTGCGCGCCCGCCGGGTTGTGCGCGGCGTCCAGGATCACCGTGGGGCTGCGGCGCACGACCTCCATGCGGCCCGGCGAGGTCACCGAGGCGAAGGCGCGGCGCACCGTGTCGGCGTCCAGCTCCCGCGCGTGCTCCCCGCCGACCCCGAAGAAGGCCTCGACTGCGGCCAGCGCCACCGCCGCGTTGTGCGCCATGTGGGCGCCGTACAGCGGCAGGAAGATGCCGTCGTACTCGCCGCCCACCCCGCGCAGGGTCAGCATCTGGCCGCCGACCGCCACCTCGCGGGCGACGACACCGAACTCCATGCCCTCGCGCGCCACGGTCGCGTCGACCTCGACGGCCTTCTTCAGCAGCACCTGCGCCGCGTCCACCGGCTGCTGGGCCAGGATCACGGTGGCGTCCTGCTTGATGATGCCGCCCTTCTCCTGGGCGATCTCGCCGGGCGTGGAGCCGAGCCGGTCCGTGTGGTCGAGGCTGATCGGGGTGATCACGGCGACCGAGCCGTCGATCACGTTGGTGGCGTCCCAGCTGCCGCCCATCCCGACCTCGACGACGGCCACGTCCACGGGCGCGTCCGCGAAGGCCGCGTACGCCATGCCCGTGAGCACCTCGAAGAAGGACAGCCGGTACTCCTCGGCCGCGTCGACCATCTCCACGTACGGCTTGATGTCGTGGTACGTCTCGATGAAGCGCTCGACGCCGATCGGCGCCCCGTCCAGGCTGATCCGCTCCGTGACCGACTGCACGTGCGGGCTCGTGTAGCGGCCGGTGCGCAACTCGAAGGCGTTCAGCAGGGCCTCGATCATCCGGGCCGTGCTGGTCTTGCCGTTCGTGCCGGTCACGTGGATCGACGGGTACGCGCGCTGCGGCTCGCCCAGGACGTCCATCAGCGCGGCGATCCGGCTGACCGACGGCTCCAGCTTGGTCTCGCCCCAGCGCGTGGCGAGCTCCTGCTCCACCTCCAGGAGCGCCTTCGCCACCTCCGGGTCCTCGGGGCGGGAGGGCACCGGATCACCGGCGGGCGGCCCGGCCTGGGCGCGCAGGGTGCGGCTGCCGGCCTCGATCACCGCCAGGTCGGGGTCGCGGTCGGACTCTTCCGCCACTATCTGGTCGAACTCGTCGAAGGATTCGTCGAGGTGGTCGACGCCGTCACGGTCGTGGCTCTCGGGCTGCTGCTCACTCACGCACCCAGTCTACGGACGAGGGCCCCCAGGACTTTCGGCCCGGCCGTTTCGGGACCTTCGACTACGAAAGCGACCGGATCGTTATGCAAGCCTTGCGGACAGGAGATTGGGGAACAAATGCCGCAGGCCAGCGCCAACAAGACAGCTTCCAGCCGCGACATAGGGATGGACCTGGGGACCGCCAACACCCTCGTGTACGCGCGCGGGCACGGAATCGTCCTCAATGAGCCGTCCGTGGTCGCGGTCAAGGCGGGCACGACCACGGCCCTCGCCGTCGGTGCCGAGGCCAAGGAGACCATCGGCCGCACCCCGGGCTCCATCACCGCGATCCGCCCCCTCAAGGACGGGGTGATCTGCGACTACGAGGTCGCCGAGGAGATGATCCGGCACTTCGTCCGCAAGGCCGTCCCCGGCCGCCGCCCCCGCACCCGGATGGTCATCTGCGTCCCGTCCGGGGTGACCCCGGTCGAGCGGCGGGCCATCATCCACGCCTCCACCCGGGCCGGCGCCAGGAAGGTCCACCTGATCGAGGAGCCGATGGCGGCCGCGATCGGCGCCGGACTGCCCGTCGCCGAGGCGCGCGGCTCCATGGTCGTGGACATCGGCGGCGGCACTTCCGAGGTCGCCGTCATCTCGCTCGGCGGCATCGTCACCTCCCGGTCCCTGCGCGTCGGCGGGGACCGGCTGGACACGGCGATCATCGACTACGTCCGCAAGGAGCACGCGCTGCTCGTCGGCGAGCGCACCGCCGAGGACATCAAGATCGGCATCGGCTCGGCCTGGCCCGTCCCGGACCGGCCCGAGCTGGAGACCCGCACCTTCACCGTGCGCGGCCGCGAGAAGGTCGGCGGCATGCCCAAGACCCTGGAACTGGGCGCCGCGGACGTCCGCTCCGCCCTCGACGAGCCGATCGAGGCGATCATCGCCGCCGTCCGCGGCACCCTGGAGGAGTGCCCGCCCGAGCTCTCCGGCGACGTGATGCAGCACGGCATCGTCCTCACCGGCGGCGGCGCCCTCCTGCCCGGCCTCGACCTGCGCATCGCCTCCGCCACGGGCATCCCGGTCTTCGTCGCGGACGCCCCGCTGGACTGCGTGGCCCTCGGCTCGGGCAAGTGCGTCGAGGAGCTGGACACCCTGGGCAGCCTCTTCGCCAGCTAGGACGCCCGGGTCCTGTCGTCGAAGTGGCGCCGGGCGTCGCGGGCCGGGCCGGGCGCCACGGCACTAGCCGCGCGGGAGCGTCGCCACGACCTCGTACGCGTCCTCGCCGCGGGTCGCCGTCAGGGTTCCGCCCAGGCTGCGGACGCGCTCGGACATGCTCGCCGTGCCCGAACCCGCCGAGACCGGGGCCCTGCCCGGGGTGCGGGCCGGGAGGCCGTTGCTGACCGCGATCCGCAGCTGCGGCCCGTCCACCCGGATCACCACCTCGATGGTCTCCCCGTGCGCGTGCTTGGCCGCGTTCGTCAGGCACTCCTGCACCACCCGGTAGACCGCCGCCTGCCGCAGCGGCGACAGCGCGTGCGCGTCCGGGTCCATGGCCAGACGCACCGGCGAACCGGCCCGGCCGCTCTCCCGCGCCAGCTCCTCCAGCCCGTCCACACCGGGCGTCGCGGCCCTCTCCCCGCGCTGCACGATGATCTCGTTGAGCACCAGGTGGGCCCGCCGCGCCGTGTCCGCCAGCTCCTCGAAGTCCTTCGCGTACGAGGTCTGGCGCGCCCGCATCGACAGCACCTCGGAGCGCACCGTGAGCAGGGTCAGCTCCCGGCCGACGAAGTCGTGGACGTCCCGGGCGACGGAGGTGCGCTCCTGCTGGACGGCGCCCTGCACCGCCGCCTCCGCCCGGCGGGCCTGGAGCTCGTTCACCAGGTCGTGCCGGTACGCGGCGATGCCCACGGCCGAGGCGAGGACCCCGATCGGCACCACCAGGCTGAGGAAGGCGCTCAGGGTCTCCGCCCTCGGCTCGGGCCAGCCCGGAAGGCTGAACACCGCGAGCGCGAAGGCGACGTAGCCGAGGGTGGCCAGGATCCCGGCCCGCCGTCCCCGGTAGCGGCCGACGGAGTACAGCGCGAACTGGATCAGCGTCAGCTCGTGCAGCCAGCCGATGAACAGCAGCGAGGTGACGTACGACGCCCACGGCAGCCGGCGCCGCACCAGCAGCGTCGCGCAGCCCGCGGTGAGCACGACGGCCGCCTGCGGCCCGGTGAGGGAGTTGTCGGCGGCGGCCAGGCCCGGCAGGTCCAGCACCATCAGGGCCAGACAGCCCAGGGCCGTCAGGACGTCCTGTGCCCGCGGGGAAGCGGCCCAGCCCTCGGTGAGCCGACGGCAGGAGGCCGCGACCCGTTGGAACGCCGAGGCGGCGGGCTTGACGTGCATGCCCCCCATCATCCGTGGTCCGCGCCCCGGATCGGATCCACGAGACGGACATATGAAGTGATATACGGCACTGTGGGCGCCTTCGGACAGGGCCGGACGGCCCGTCCGCCCGTGACTTTCCGCCCCGATCCCGGCGCTCCTCGGACCCCGGCCCCCCGGAAACACGGGAAGGCACCCGCACCGATGGTGCGGGGGCCTTCGTGCTCCCTGCCTGCGCGGCGGGCAGCGCGTCCGGCTGCGCCTGGATCCGGGCGATGTCGGCCTCGGCCTCGGCCGGCCGGCCCTTGATCTCGTCCACGACGTTGTCCGGGGCCTTGGCCAGGAAGGCCTCGTTCCCGAGCTTCGCCCCGGCGTGCTGCTTCTCCTTCTCGGCGGCGCCCAGGTCCTTGCTCGGGCGCTTGCCCTCGGCCGCCACGTCGATGGTGCCGGACAGGTCCAGCGCGACGGTGGCACCGGCGACCGGGAGGGCCGCGGTGGCGTTGAACTCCTCGCCCTCCGGCTGGAGCCGCAGCAGCTGCCGGATCGCGGCCTCGTGCGCGGCCGGCGCCGTACCGGCCAGGTCGAGGCGGGCCGGGACCTTCTGGCCCGGCTGCAGGCCCTGGTCGGCGCGGAAGCTGCGGACCCGCTGCGGCAGCCTCACGACCGGGGCGGGACCGCTGACGCTGCGCATGTGGGCGGACCACAGTTCCCTGGTGACGGTCACCGTCCCGGTGGAGAACAAGCCGGTCACGTCGGAGGCACTGGCCGCGCGGACCCGCGCCCTGCGCGCGGCGATGGAGGTCCCGAAGGCGTCGTAGTTCCGTAACGGCCGGGACCCCGATGCCCTGGGCGAACGATCCTTCCGCAAGGATGTGTGAATCAAATAAGCACACCTCACAGGGGGACGCGGGATGAGTTACAACCAGCCAGGTCCGTACGGGCAACAGCCGCAGCAGCCAGGCCCCTACGGGCAGCAGCCCCCGCCGCCGCCCGGCCCGTACGGCCAGCCGGCCCCCCAGCCGGGCTACGGCTACCCCCAGCAGGCCCCGCCCCCGCCGCCGCCGGCCTTCCCCCAGCAGGGCGGCTACCAGCAGCAGCCCCCGCAGCCGCCCCAGCCCGCGTACGGCTACCAGCAGCCCCCGCAGCAGGGGTACATGCCTCCGCCGCAGCCCCCGAAGAAGTCCAAGGCCGGCCCGGTCATCGCGGTGGTCGCAGTCGTAGCCGTGATCGGCGGCGCCGGCTGGTGGTTCCTGGGCGGCGGCTCGGGCAGCTCGGTCTCGGACGCCACGAAGGGCTACAAGCTGGTGGCCCCGGAGTCGGTTGGCGAGTTCCAGAAGAACCCGAAGTACCAAGAGCAGCCCATCAGCGACAAGGACAAGCAGGAAGCCGAGGCCGCCGGCATCAAGAACCCCACTCAGGTGGGCATGAGCTACCAGTCCGGCGACCCCAAGAACCTGCTGACGGCCAAGGGCCTCACCTTCAGCGGTCTCTATGGTGAACTCGCCGACCCGGAGAAGTCGGTGGACGCCTACTTCGCCTTGTTCAAGATGAACGCCGCTCAGAAGAACGACAAGATGACGGTCGAGCTCGTCGGCAGCCCCAAGTCGATCGCCCCGGCCGGTTTCAAGGGCGCCATCCTCAAGTGCCAGGAAATCAAGTCCATCCCGAAGGACCCGGCGACGACCAAGGGGATCAAAGAATTCACGCTGCCCGTCTGCATCTGGGGTGACTACAGCACCCTGAGCGCCGTCAGCGCCAACGACGCTGCCTCGCTCCTCGCCGGCAAGCCCGGCTACACCCTGGAGCAGACCGCGGACCTCGCTGCGAAGCTCTACAACACCGCCCGCGTGAAGAAGTAACCGCGCGGAACACACGCAGAAGGGGGGGGGCCCCTCGGGCGCGCCCCGTCTGCGTACAACAGCCTGACGGCTACGCCGACTTCTCGTGCGGGCCCTGGTCCTTCGGGACGATGCGGGGGACCAGCGTCGGGTTGACGTTGGAGCGGACCACGTCGGCGGTGATGACCACGCGGGCCACGTCCTTGCGGGACGGGACCTCGTACATCACCGACATCAGGACCTCTTCCATGATGGCGCGCAGACCGCGCGCGCCCGTCTGGCGGAGGATGGCCTGGTCCGCGATGGCTTCGAGGGCCTCGCGCTCGAAGTCCAGCTCCACGCCGTCGAGTTCGAACAGACGCTGGTACTGCTTCACCAGGGCGTTGCGCGGCTCCACCAGGATCTGGAGGAGCGCCTCGCGGTCCAGGTTGTGCACCGAGGTCAGGACGGGCAGGCGGCCGATGAACTCGGGGATCATCCCGAACTTCACCAGGTCCTCCGGCATGACCTCCTGGAACTGGTCGCTGGCCTCGATCTCGCGCTTCGAGCGGATCGTCGCCCCGAAGCCGATGCCCTTGGCGCCCGCGCGCGACTCGATGATCTTCTCCAGGCCGGCGAAGGCGCCGCCCACGATGAAGAGCACGTTCGTCGTGTCGATCTGGATGAACTCCTGGTGCGGGTGCTTGCGTCCGCCCTGCGGCGGGACGGAGGCCGTCGTGCCTTCCAGGATCTTCAGGAGGGCCTGCTGCACGCCCTCGCCGCTGACGTCGCGCGTGATCGACGGGTTCTCGCTCTTGCGGGCGACCTTGTCGATCTCGTCGATGTAGATGATCCCGGTCTCGGCCTTCTTGACGTCGTAGTCCGCCGCCTGGATCAGCTTCAGCAGGATGTTCTCGACGTCCTCGCCGACGTACCCGGCCTCCGTCAGCGCCGTCGCGTCCGCGATGGCGAACGGGACGTTGAGCATGCGGGCGAGCGTCTGCGCGAGCAGGGTCTTGCCGGAGCCGGTGGGGCCGAGCAGCAGGATGTTGGACTTCGCGAGTTCGATCGCGTCGTCACGGCCCTGCGCGCCGCCGTTCTCGCCGGCCTGGACCCGCTTGTAGTGGTTGTAGACCGCTACCGAGAGCGCCTTCTTCGCCGGCTCCTGGCCGACGACGTAACTCTCCAGGAACTCGTAGATCTCACGGGGCTTGGGGAGTTCCTCCCACCGGACCTCGGAGGTTTCCGCGAGTTCCTCTTCGATGATCTCGTTGCAGAGGTCGATGCACTCGTCGCAGATGTACACACCGGGTCCTGCGATGAGCTTCTTCACCTGCTTCTGGCTCTTTCCGCAGAACGAGCACTTGAGCAGATCGCCGCCGTCACCGATGCGTGCCACGAGGTGCTTCCCCTTCGCCTGGGAGACGCTTGGTTCAGCGACTCCTGGTGCCTCATATCCGACGGTACCTTGCCGGGGGCCCCCAGCGGGGCCCCCTTGACGTGGTTCACATCGCCCAATGCGACGACGCGGCCACGTCAACTGACGGCAAGGATCAGACCGCGCTGCTCTTGCGGGTGGAGACGATCTGGTCGATCAGGCCGTACGCGAGCGCGTCCTCGGCCGTCAGGATCTTGTCGCGCTCGATGTCCTCGCGGATCTTCTCGATCGGCGTGGTCGAGTGCTTGGCCAGCATGCTCTCCAGCTGGTCGCGCATGCGCAGGATCTCGTTGGCCGCGATCTCCAGGTCGGAGAGCTGCTCACGGCCGGTACCGCCCGAGGGCTGGTGGATCAGCACGCGGGCGTTCGGCAGCGCCATGCGCTTGCCGGGGGTGCCGGCGGCCAGCAGGACGGCGGCGGCGGAGGCCGCCTGGCCCATGCAGACCGTCTGGATGTCCGGCTTCACGAACTGCATCGTGTCGTAGATCGCCGTCAGCGCGGTGAAGGAACCACCGGGGCTGTTGATGTAGATCGAGATGTCGCGGTCCGGGTCCATCGACTCCAGGCAAAGCAGCTGCGCCATGACGTCGTTGGCGGAGGCGTCGTCGATCTGCACGCCGAGGAAGATCACGCGCTCCTCGAAGAGCTTCGCGTACGGGTCGTACTCGCGCACGCCCTGCGAGGTGCGCTCGACGAAGCGCGGGATGACGTAGCGGTTGTCCACCTGCGGGCCGGAGTAGAGGCCGCTCGCGGAGAAGTTCGCGGAGAAGTTGTTCTGCATCTGGGTGTTCACCATCCTGGTGGCGTTCTGCGGGCTGAGGGTGCCTGTGCGGGCGGGCCGTACGGAGGGCCGTACGCCGGGGCCGGGATCAGGCCCCGGTGCCGCCGCCGCCGGGAACCAGGGAGGCGGCCGAGATGATCTCGTCGATCAGGCCGTACGCCTTGGCCTCCTCCGCCGTGAACCAGCGGTCGCGGTCACCGTCGCGGATGATCGCCTCCACGGTCTGGCCCGAGTGGTGCGCGGTGATCTCAGCCATGCGCTGCTTGGTGCGCAGCAGGTACTGGGCCTGGATCTTGATGTCCGAGGCGGTGCCACCGATGCCGGCGGAGCCCTGGTGCATCAGGATGTCGGTGTTCGGCAGGGAGAAGCGCTTGCCGGCGGTGCCGCCGGTGAGCAGGAACTGGCCCATGGAGGCCGCCATTCCCATGCCGATGGTGACGACGTCGTTCGGGATGTACTGCATGGTGTCGTAGACCGCCATGCCCGCCGTCACGGAGCCACCGGGGCTGTTGATGTACAGGTAGATGTCCTTCTCCGGCTCGGCGGCCAGGAGGAGGAGCTGCGCCGTGATCTTGTTCGCGATGTCGTCGTCGACCTGCTGGCCGAGGAAGATGATGCGCTCGCCGAGCAGCCGGTTGTAGACATGGTCGCCGAGGCCGCCACCGATGGACGGCTCACCCGCGGCGTAAGGCTTCAGATTCGTCACGTATCCACCTGCTCGTCTCCGACGGCCACATGCCGTCTCAGCGTCTCGTTCTGGGGCGCGGACCTACCGGTGGGGCGATGCCCGCCGGCTTCGGGTACTCCCGTGCCCTCGTATTCATGGACCCTAACGCGCAGGTAGGACAACGCCATCCCGCTTCCCGAACTGTTCGCTCGGAGCGCAAGGTGACCGGGCCCCGCGAGGAGGGTCACGAGAGGACGGCGAAGGGTCCGGACGCGACCGCGTCCGGACCCTTGCCACTACTGCTCCACGGGCTCGGCCCGGGGGGGTGTTACTTGGCCTCTTCGGCCTTCACCTCGGTGTCACCGTCGACGGCGTCCTCGACGACCTCGGCCGCGGCCTCGGTCTCGTCCTCGTCGGAGAGGTCGATGACCTCACCGTTGGTGTCGACGACCTTGGCCTTCTCGACGACGACCGCGAGGGCCTTGCCGCGGGCGACCTCGCCGACGAGCATCGGGACCTGGCCACCCTCGACGACGGCCTGGGCGAACTGGTCCGGGGACATGCCCGAGGACTGCGCGCGGCGCATGAGGTGCTCGGTGAGCTCCTCCTGGTTGACGCCCAGCTTCTCCTTGTTGACCAGGGCGTCCAGCAGGAACTGGGTCTTGATGCCCTTGACGGCCTGCTCGGCGGTCTCGGCGTCGAACTCCTCGACCGTCTTGCCCTGGATCTCCAGGAACTTCTCCAGGTCCAGGCCCATCTGGCCGAGCTGGTGGTGCTCCAGGTTGTGCTTGCGGGTCTGGACCTCGTCCGCGAGCAGCTTCTCGGGGACGGGGATCTCCGCGAGCTCCAGGAACTTCTCCAGCACGCGCTCCTGGGCCTGGGTGGCCTGGTCGTACTGCTTCATGTTCTCCAGGCGCTTGCGGCTGTCCGCCTTGAGCTCCTCGAGGGTGTCGAACTCGCTCGCCATCTGGGCGAAGTCGTCGTCCAGCTCCGGCAGCTCACGGGCGGAGACCTTGGTGACCTTGACGGTGACCTCGGCGTCCTTGCCCTCGGCGGAGCCGCCCTTCAGCTGGGAGGTGAAGGTGGCCTCGCCACCGGCCTCCAGGCCCTTGACGGCCTCGTCGATGCCGTCGAGGAGCTCGCCCGAGCCGATGGTGTAGGAGACGTCGCTGGCGACACCGTCCTCCAGCACCTCTCCGTCGACCTTGGCCTCCAGGTCGATGGTGACGACGTCGCCGTCCTGGGCGGCGCGCTCGACGTCCTTGGTGGACGCGAAGCGGCCGCGCAGCTGCTCGACCGACTTCTCGATGTCCTCGTCGGAGACCTCAATGGCGTCGACCTCGACCTCGATGCCGGAGTAGTCCGGGATCTCGATCTCGGGGCGCACGTCGACCTCGGCGGTGAAGGCGAGCAGCTCGCCGTCCTTCAGCTCCGTGATGTCGACCTCGGGCTGGCCCAGCGGGTTCAGGTCGGCCTCGTTGACCGCCTCGGTGTAGAACTTCGGGAGGGCGTCGTTGACGGCCTCCTCCAGCACCGCACCGCGGCCGAAGCGCTGGTCGATGACGCGCGCGGGGATCTTGCCCTTGCGGAAGCCCTTCACCGTGACCTGCTGGTTGATCTTCTTGTACGCCGCGTCGAGGCTGTCCTTGAGCTCCTCGAAGGGCACCTCAACAGTGAGCCGAACCCGAGTCGGGTTCAGGGTCTCCACGGCGCTCTTCACGGTTCGGTCTCCTTGTGGCTGACTGCTTGGGGTTCTGCCGGAACGCTGCGATTCAGCGGTTCGACGGATTCGGCCCGGTACATCAGACACACGGGCACGCAGCTTGCATAGTAACCGCAAGCGGCAATCAGCCCACAACGCGATCTTCGATACGTGATCTTGGTGCAGGCGGTACTGGTGGTCGGGGTGGCCGGATTCGAACCGACGACCTTCCGCTCCCAAAGCGGACGCGCTACCAAGCTGCGCCACACCCCGTCGGTGCGACACGTAGGGTACATGCCCGGAGACCCTCTGATGCGCGCGGTTTTCCGGCGGCCGCACGCGCGCGCGGCTCGGACGCCGGACGCGGCGACGGGAAAGGGGTGTGCGCTCACCCTGCGCGACCCGCTAGGATGCTGTCCGTGCCGCGGTCCCCGGACCTGCGGAACGCATGGTGCGGGTGTAGCTCAATGGTAGAGCCCTAGTCTTCCAAACTAGCTACGCGGGTTCGATTCCCGTCACCCGCTCTGAAGTACGAAGGGCCAGGTCAGAGGAGTTTTCCTCGACCTGGCCCTTCGCCGTTCCCGGGGCCGCCCCGGGGCGCCCGGCACGACGAGCAGCACCCCTGCGTGTGCCGAGTGCGGCCGGACGAGCCACCGGAGTCTGCCCGGCGCCCGGCCTGCTCCTCTGACCTCCGGCCTGACGCTAGAGCTTGATCCCCGCGATGGTGTCGGCGAGGGAGTTCAGAAAACGGTTGACGTCCGGGGCGATGGAGCTGGACGCCAGGAAGAAGCCGAAGAGGACCGCGACGATCGCGGGGCCGGCCTTCATGTGCTTGCCGCGGATCAGGATCACCAGGATGATCGCCAACAGAACCACCACTGACAGCGAAATGGCCACTACTGATCACACCTTCGGTCGTCCCCTGGCCGGCCCGGGGCGCACGGCCGCGCACACCCCCACATGCACCATCCTCCCACCAACCGGGCCCGGCTACCCGTCCCGTGACGAATCGCCATCGCCTCTTTCCCGCCAAGCGGACCCGCACTCGGCGCATTTCGGGCATGGGGTACGGGTCACGGGGTGGTGATCCCGAGGAGGGAACGCACGTACGCGTACTTCGCGGTGAGCCGGTCCCGGGTGGGGGTGTCCAGCACGGAGAGGCGTACGGGGTCGGCGTTGTGCGCGAGGTCGGCCTCCTTGACGAGGGCCGCGCCGGGGGTGGCGAGGATGCGGGCGGCGTACTCCTCCACCGGCTCCCCGGGGCGCTTGGTCAGGGCCAGCACCATGGCCTTGACCTCCTGCGGGACGGGGGTCTCGGCGAGCTCGGCGGGGGTGAGGGCCTCGTCCTCGACGGCGTCGTGGAGCCAGGCCACCGCCTGCTGCGCGGGGGTGCCGCCGCGCAGGCGGACGCCCTCGGCCACGGCGGCGAGGTGCTCGGCGTAGGGCCGGCCGGCCTTGTCGGTCTGACCCTCGTGCGCCCCGCGGGCGAGGGCTTCGACCTCCAGGAGGGTCAGCGGTTGCTGCGTCATGCGATCCCCTTCGCTGCCGTTCGGAGGGCCTGGGCGGCCCGGCGCACATCCGCCTGCGTGGTACGCCAGTTGGAGAACGCCGCGCGCAGGGCGGGGGTTCCCCCGTAGACGGTGGGGGTGACGAAGACCTCGGCGCCCGCGGCCTCGCGCAGGGCGGCCAGGCGTTCGGGGGTGGGGGCGGTGGCGAGGGTGAAGCAGACGACGTTGAGGCGGACCGGGGCGAGCAGGCGCAGGGCCGGTTCCCGTTCCACTTCCTCGGCCAGGGCGTGGGCGCAGTCGACGTCGCGTTCGACGATCTCGCGGTGGCCCGCGCGGCCGTAGGCGCGGAGGGTGAACCAGGCGGCCAGCGCCCGCAGCCGGTGGGAGTTCTCGGGGGTGAGGTGGACGAGGTCGGGGTCGTCGCCGAGGGGGCCTAGATAGGCCGCGGAGTTCTGGAAGACGCGGGTCTGCAGGTCGCGGCGGCGGGTGAACTGGACGGCGCTGTCGTAGGGGACGTTGAGCCACTTGTGCAGGTCGACGCAGACGGAGTCGGAGGCGTCGAGGCCGGCGGTGAGGTGGGCGTGGCGCGGGGAGAGGGCGGCGAAGGCGCCGAAGGCGGCGTCGGTGTGCAGCCAGAAGTCGTGGCGGGGGCGCAGGGCGTCGAGGGCTGGGAGGTCGTCGAAGTCGACGGTGTTGACGGTGCCGGCGTTGGCGACGACCACGGCCGGGCCGGAGCCGTCGGCGAGCGCACGGTCGAGCGCGGCGGGGTCGACGGCCTCCCGGCCGGGGAGCGTGGGGACACGTACGAGGCTCGCCCGGCCGAGACCGAGGACGGAGAGGGCCTTGGCGATGGAGGAGTGCGGGGCGCCGGACAGGACGCGGACGGGCCCGAGGGCCGCCGCGCCGTCCTCGGCCGGGGAGACGCCGAGGCGTTCGCCGAGCCATTCGCGGGCGATGGCCAGGCCGACGGTGTTGGACATGGTGGCGCCGCTGACGAAGGTGCCGGTGTGGGCGTCGGAGAGGCCGAAGAGGCCGCGCAGCCAGCCGGTGGTCTCGCGTTCGAGGTGCTGGCCCGCACCGTCGAAGGCGGAGTTGGAGTTCTGGTCGTGGGCGGCGGTCAGCCAGTCGCCCGCGAGGGCGGCGGGGGTGGCTCCGCCGGTGACGAAGCCGAGGTAGCGGGGGCCGGCGGAGGCCGAGAACCGGGGGGCCCAGCGGGACCGGAACACCTCCAGGGCCGCTTCGGTGCCGCTGCCGTGCTCGGGAAGCGGCTCGGGGACGGGCGGGGCGGCGGCCCCGGCGTCCGGTACGACGGGCCGCGCGTCGAGCGCGTCGAGGGCCTCAGTGGCGGCGCGGCGGGTGGCGTCGAGGAGGTCGGGCAGACGGGCCAGATCGGCGGCGAGGGTGCGGTCCATGGCGGCACGGTAGGCCTCCGGCGGTCGCGGGGAACGGGCCAATGCCCATCGATTGGCCCGCCCGGCCGAGCGGCCCGCCCGGGGCGGTGGCGGCTCCGCCGGGGCGGTGGGGAGACCGGCCGATCGCCGGTCGGTGACCCGGTGGGCGCCCTACGCTCCTCGGATGAGCGGACGTGGGTGGGGCAGACGCGTGGCTGCGGTGGCGGGGGCGTGGGCCCTGGCGGGGGCGCTGGCGGGGTGCGGCGACCTCGCCGAGCGGCTCGGGGAGTCGCCGCCGCGGGCGGAGCCGGTGCCGTGCCCCGAGGGCGGGGTGCGGCTGATGGAGGGCGAGGGGAACGCCGCGATGGGGCTGCGGGTCTCCGACGTCCAGCTCCTGAACTGCGGTACGGCGGTCTACGAGCTGGAGGGCTACCCGGAGGTCCGGCTGCTGGACCGGGGCGGGAGGCCGGTCGAGGTGTCGGTGGCACCGGGCGGGAACGGCGTCGTGGCAGCGGGCGAAGGCGGCGGCGAGGCCGCGCGCAAGGTGGTGCTGCGGCCGGGTGAGGCGGCGTCGACGAGCCTGACCTGGCGCAACCTGGTGACGGAGGGCGCCGGTGAGGCCGTCGAGGGCTGGGTGCTGGAGGTCGTCCCGAAGCCGGGGGCGCCCCGGGTGAGGCTGGAGCTGGAGCACGCGGTGGACCTCGGGAACACGGGCCGGATGGGGCTGGGCCCGTGGCGGATCCCCGGGGCACCCCCCACCGACCCGGGCCCCTCCCCCCTGCCCTGACCGCGATCGTGCCGGGGGCGGCCCGGGGACCGGTCGGGTGGACCGAGGACCGAAAGCCGGTCGGGCGGGCCCGGGGGCTGCGAGTCCGGGATCACGTCAGGCGGGGCCCGGGGGTGCGGGCCGGAAGCTGTGAGCGCGGGCCGGAGGCCGTCCGGGAGTCCGGGCCCTCCGGCGGGCCAGGGCCATCCCGCGGGCCAGAGCCGCCCCGCGGGCCAGGGCCCTCCGGCGGGTCCGGGCCATCCCGCGGGGCCAGAGCCGCCCCGCGGGCCAGGGCCCTCCGGCGGGTCCGGGCCGTCCCGCGGGCCGGGGACCGTTCAGCGGGTCGGAAGGCCGTCCAGCGGCCCGGGGCCGTGCAAGGGGGCCTCCCAGGGTTGTGGGTCCGGGACCCGTCAGGGGGAGCGGCGGATGAGGAGGAGGGCTCGGTCGTCGTTGACGTCCTTGGCCACCTTCTCGATCAGGTGCCACGCCGCGCCCTCCCACCCCGCCGCGACGTAGCGGTCGGCCTCGCCGGTGAGGCGGTCGATGCCCTCGCTGATCTCTCGCTCCGCGGTCTCGACGAGCCCGTCGGTGAACAGCATCAGGACGTCGCCGCGCCGCAGGTTGCCCCGGGCCGGGGTGAACTCCGCGCCGTCGTAGACGCCGAGCAGCGGTCCTTCCCCGGTGACCTCCTGCCAGCGGCCGGTGCCGGCGGAGAGCTGGAGGGCGGGGAGGTGGCCGGCGGAGAGCAGTTCGTAGTCGCCGGTCTCCAGGTCCAGGACGAGGTGGATGGAGGTGGCGAAGCCCTCGTCCCAGTCCTGGCGCAGCAGGTAGCCGTTGGCGGCGGGGAGGAAGTCCCGGTGCGGGAGGGCGCCGAGGAGGCCCCCGAAGGCGCCGCTCAGCAGGAGGGCGCGCGAGCCCGCCTCCATGCCCTTGCCGGAGACGTCGGTGAGGACGATCTCCAGGGTGCGGCCGCCGTTGGTGCGGGCGGCGACCACGAAGTCGCCGGAGAAGGACTGGCCCCCGGCCGGCCGCAGGGCCATCTCGCGGTGCCAGCCGCTCGGCAGGGCGGGCAGCTTGCTCTGGACCCGGATCCGTTCGCGCAGGTCGAAGAGCATGGTGCCGCCGCGCCGCCAGGGCACGCCGACGCGGCTGCGGAACTGGGCGATGACCAGCCCGAAGAACCCGCAGGCGGCGACCACCAGGACGGTTCCCGGGGTGACCCTGGCCGGCCCTTGGGTGTACGGGCCGAGCACCAGGGCCTCGATGATCAGGGCGGTCGCGGAGGCGGCGTAGAGGGCGAGCAGGCTCGCGGGCCGCAGCAGCAGGCCACCGGCCACGATGGGCAGGACCAGGGCCGACGGGGAGAACCAGACCGGCAGCATCATGGTGCCGCAGGCGATGGCGGGGACGGTCAGCAGGAGCCCGGCGAAGGCGAGCCAGTCGGAGGCGTCGCCCCGGAAGTAGTCGACGGCGGATTTGCGCAGCGCTGTGCGGGCCCGGTGCCACAGCATGCGCGTCCGGGCCATGAGCGTCTCCACACGTGCTCCGGCCATTGCATCGGGACCCTATCCATCCTGGCTGTGCCCGCGCAGGGGTACCCCCGGACCGCGGGCCCCTCGACGGTCGAAAACACTTCGACCGCGACGGAATGCCCTGGTAAGGATGACCACATGGCTCTAGAGATGCGCGTTTTGTCAATGGATGACTGGGACGTCTGGTTCGATCATCTGGAACTGGCGTTCGGTGGCGTGCCCGAATCCCCGCAGCACCGCCAGACCTTCCGGTCCCTGACCGAGCCGGAACGTTCACTCGGCGTCTGGGACGGCGAGGACTGCGTCGGCTCGGCCTCGGCCTTCAGCTTCCGGCTCTCGGTGCCGGGCGGCGGCGAGCCCGTTCCGGCGGCCGGCGTGACGATGGTGGGCGTCGCCCCGACGCACCGCCGCCGCGGGGTGCTCACGTCGCTGATGCGGCGCCAATTGGACGACGTCCGTGCGGGTGGCGAGCCGATCGCCGTGCTGACGGCCTCGGATCCGGCGATCTACGGACGCTTCGGCTACGGCACGGCCGCCTACGCCCTCTCCGTGGACGTCGACACGACCCGGGTGCGGCTCTCCGTGCCCCCGGGGACGGACGACGTACGGCTGCGCCTGGTCGACCCGGAGAAGGCCCTGCCCGACTGCGAGCGGGTCTACGCCCGGCTGGTCGCCCGGCGTCCCGGCATGCCGGCCCGGCAGCCCGGATGGGACCTCAAGACGCTGCTCGACCCGGAGGGGCACCGGGGCGGGGCCTCGCCGCTGAAGTGCGTGGTGGCCGAGGGCGCGGACGGCGAGGTCGTCGGGTACGCCCGGTACCGGGTCGCGCCGGACTGGGAGCAGAGCGGCTCGGACGGCAAGGTCCAGGTCCAGGATGTGGACGCGCTGCACCCGGCGGCGTACGCGGCGCTGTGGCGCTACCTCTTCGGAATCGACCTCACCTGGAGCGTGCGCGCGTTCGGGCGGCCGGTGGACGATCCGCTGCTGCACCTGGTCAGCGACATCCGGCGGACCCGGACGCGGCAGCGGGACTCGCTGCACGTGCGGCTGGTGGACCTGCCGGCGGCACTCGGCGCGCGGACCTACGGGGCCCCGCTGGACGTGGTCCTGGACGTCGAGGACGCCTTCTGCCCGTGGAACGCGGGCCGGTGGCGGCTGACGGCCGACGCGGACGGTGCGGCGCGGTGCGAGCGGACCGAGGAAGGGGCGGACCTGGCGCTGTCGGTACGGGAGCTGGGCTCGGCGTACCTCGGCGGGATCACCCTGGCCTCGCTGGCGGCGGCGGGCCTGGTGCGCGAGCTGCATCCGGGCGCCCTGACGCGGGCTTCCCGCGCCTTCGCCGGGGATGTCGCGCCCTGGCTCCCGCACGGCTTCTAGGTCCGCCGCGGCGGGCCGGGGGGGGCCGCAGGCGGTCGGCGGGACGAGGCCGCGGGCGGTCAGCGGGACTGGCAGCCGGGGCACCAGAAGAGGTTGCGGGCGGCGAGGCCGGCGGTGCGGATCTCGCTCCCGCAGACGTGGCAGGGCATGGCGGCGCGCCGGTAGACGTACACCTCGCCGCCGTGGTCGTCCACGCGCGGCGGGCGGCCCATCGCATCGGGCAGGTGCTCGTCGCGCACGGTGTCGATCCGGTTGTTCCGCACGCCCTCGCGCATCAGCGTCACGAGGTCGTTCCAGATCGCGTCCCACTCGTTCCGCGAGAGGTCCTTGCCGAGCCGGTACGGGTCGATGCCGAGCCGGAAGAGGACCTCGGCGCGGTAGACGTTGCCGACGCCCGCGACCACCTTCTGGTCCATGAGCAGGGCGGCGACGGTGGTGCGGGAGCGGGAGATCCGCCTCCAGGCGCCGTCCGGGTCGTCGGCCGGGCGCAGCGGGTCGGGGCCGAGCCGGTCGTGTATCGCCTTCTTCTCGCCCTCGTCGACGATGGCGCAGGCGGTGGGGCCGCGCAGGTCGGCGTAGTGGTCCTCGTTGAGCAGCCGCAGCCGGACCGTGTCGGTGGCCGGCGGGGCGGGGGCGGGGCCGAAGCCGAGCTTGCCGAAGAGGCCGAGGTGGACGTGGATCCAGGCGTCGCCGAGTTCGAGGAAGAGGTGCTTGCCGTGGGCCTCGGCGCTCTCCAGCTCGCGCCCGTCGAGGAGGGCCGCGCTCTCGGCGAACCGGCCCTGGGGGCTGCTGACCCGGACCGGCCGGGCGGCGAAGCGCTCGGTGTGGTCCTGGGCGAGGCGGTGGATCGTATGCCCCTCGGGCACGGCACTGCTCCTACGTACGTCCGGGTGGGGCGCGCCGCCGGACGGGGTCCGGCGGCGCGGCGTCTCACCGGTGAACCTGCCTACTGGTCCTGCGGGTGGTGGGCGGGGATCGGGGGGAGCTCGCCGGTCTGCTCGTAGGCGGTGAGCATGTCGATGCGGCGGGTGTGGCGCTCCGCCCCGGAGTACGGGGTCTTCAGGAAGGCGTCGATGAAGGCGACGACCTCGTCCTCGGTGTGCATGCGGCCGCCGACGGAGATGACGTTGGCGTTGTTGTGCTCGCGGCCCAGCTCGGCCGTCTGGACGCTCCAGGCCAGGATGGCGCGGATGCCCTTGACCTTGTTGGCGGCGATCTGCTCGCCGTTGCCGGAGCCGCCGATCACGATGCCGAGGCTGTCCTCGTCCGCGGCGGTCCGCTCGGCGGCGCGGAGGCAGAAGGGCGGGTAGTCGTCCACCTCGTCGTAGATGTGGGGCCCGCAGTCGACGGGCTCGTGGCCGTTGTTCTTGAGCCAGTCCACCAGGTGGTTCTTGAGCTCAAAGCCGGCATGGTCGGATCCGAGATACACGCGCATGGGTCGAGTGTGGCACGAGGGCCCTCGAAGATCCTCAGAGGGTGTCGCGTATGTCACTTCTAAACCTCAAGTAAACCCAAAGAACCCAGACGGGACGGGTCGGGAGCTTGATCGCGACTTCCGGGCCTCAGGCAACTATCGGAAGAAGGTCTTCCGCACTGGCCGGAAATCAGGTTTGAATGCCGCAACTCGAAACCCGAGAACCTAAGGAATCGTCCATGAGCACCACGACGACCCTTCAGAAGGCAGGCGACCCGACCGGTGAACCCGGATCCGCCAAGCCCTCCGACGGTCTGAAGGCCGGTCTCAAGAACCGGCACCTGTCCATGATCGCCATTGGCGGCGTCATCGGCGCCGGCCTCTTCGTCGGCTCCGGCGGAGGCATCGCCAAGGCCGGTCCGGCCATCCTCCTGTCCTACCTGCTCGTCGGCGCCATGGTCGTCTTCGTCATGCGGATGCTGGGCGAGATGGCCGCCGCGAGCCCGAACTCGGGCTCCTTCTCCGCCTACGCCGACCGGGCGCTGGGCCGCTGGGCCGGCTTCTCCATCGGCTGGCTCTACTGGTTCTTCTGGGTCGTCGTGCTGGCCGTCGAGGCCACCGCGGGCGCGAAGATCCTCGAAGGCTGGGTCCCGGCCGTCCCGCAGTGGGGCTGGGCCCTGATCGTCATGGCGGTCCTGACCGTCACGAACCTCGGCTCCGTCGCCTCCTACGGCGAGTTCGAATTCTGGTTCGCGGGCATCAAGGTCGTCGCCATCGGCGCCTTCGTGATCGTCGGCATGCTCGCCGTCTTCGGCGTGCTGCCGGGCTCGGACAACCCGGGCGCGGGCTTCGCCCACCTGACCGACGCCGGCGGGTTCATGCCGAACGGCTGGGGCTCGGTCCTCACCGGTGTGCTGATGGTCGTCTTCTCCTTCATGGGCAGCGAGATCGTCACCCTGGCCGCCGGCGAGTCCGAGGACCCGCGCCGCGCCGTCACGAAGGCCACCAACTCGGTGATCTGGCGCATCGGCGTCTTCTACCTGGGCTCGATCTTCATCGTCCTCACGCTGCTGCCGTGGAACGACAAGTCGATCGTCGACAAGGGCTCCTACGTCGCGGCCCTGGACTCGATCGGCATCGCGCACGCCGGCCAGATCATGAACGTGATCGTCCTGACGGCCGTCCTGTCCTGCCTGAACTCGGGCCTGTACACCGCCTCGCGCATGGCCTTCTCGCTCGGTGAGCGCGGTGACGCGCCCAAGGCCTTCGCCAAGGTCAGCAAGCGGGGCGTGCCGGTGACCGCGATCCTCGGCTCGGTCGTCTTCGGCTTCGCCGCGGTCTACTTCAACTACACCTCCCCCGACACGGTCTTCAGCTTCCTGCTGAACTCCTCGGGTGCGATCGCGCTCTTCGTGTGGCTGGTGATCTGCCTGACCCAGCTGCGGATGCGCGGGATCCTGATGCGCGAGGCGCCGGAGAAGGTGACGGTGAAGATGTGGCTCTTCCCGTACCTGACCTGGGCCACCGCCGCGATGATCACCTTCGTCCTGGGCTACATGGTCTACGACAAGGACAACCGTGAGACCGTCCTGCTCTCGCTGCTGGTCGCCGCCGTCGTCGTGGTGATCGGCGTGCTCCGCTCGGCGCTGCGCCGCAAGGCCGGCGTGGAAGCCGACGCCGCCGTCGCCGACGCCGTCGACGCCTAGCCTTCCCGGCACGCACAGCAGCCCCGGACCGCGAGCGCGGTCCGGGGCTGCTGTGCAGCGGAGCGGGTACGGGGCTCAGCCCCGGCGGCCCGCCAGCTTCCAGGCGGCCGGCAGGGCGCCCATGGCGAGCGCGGCCTTGAGGGCGTCGCCGATCAGGAACGGGACCAGGCCCGCCGCGACGGCGGCGCTCAGGGACATGCCGGTGGCGGCCATCAGGTACGGAACGCCGACCGCGTAGATGACGGCCGAGCCCAGCACCATGGTGCCCGCGGTGCGCGGCACCGAGCGGTCGGCCCCGCGCCGCGCGAGCGCGCCGACGACGGTGGCGGCGAGCAGCATGCCGAGCACGTAGCCGAAGGAGGCGCCGCCCGCGCCGGAGGTGCCGCCCGCGAACCACGGCACGCCGGCCATGCCGACCAGGGCGTACAGGGCCAGCGAGAGGAAGCCGCGGCGGGCGCCGAAGGCGGCGCCCACGAGCAGCGCGGCGAAGGTCTGGCCGGTGACCGGTACGGGCGAGCCGGGAACGGGAACCGAGATCTGCGCGGCGAGGCCGGTGAGCGCGGCTCCGCCGACGACGAGCGCGATGTCGCGGACGCGGCTCGCGGGCAGCAGGTCGGCGAGGACGGCGCCGGGCCGGAAGGAGACGGAAGCAGTGCTCATCGGGGGGCTCCGCGAGGTGGTGATCGACAGGACACCGTGAGGCTACGGCCGGCCGTGGCGCCGCCCCACCGCCGGGCGAGACAAAGGCATACTCCCCGGTTTGGTGGAGACCGGACAAAGACCCGCCCCTACACCCGAGTCGGAGTGATCCTCGTCACGGGCCACATTCGACCACACGTCCTTTTTGCTCCTGCGGGTGTCCTCCGGCCAGACTGTAGGTTCCCGCCAATCCCCCGTGCAGCCGCCAGCGCCGCTTGGCCGACCGAGAGTACGAGCATCTCCTCATGCGCGACCACCTGCCCGACCCGAACGTCACCGCGGGCGACCTGCCCCCGGAACCCCTCAGTCACAGCCTCAAGCAGCGCCACCTGACCATGCTGGGCCTCGGCGGCGTGATCGGCGCCGGGCTCTTCGTCGGCTCCGGCGCCGGCATCGGCATCGCCGGACCCGCGATCATCTGCTCCTACCTGCTCGCGGGCGTCCTCGCGATGCTGGTGATGCGGGCGCTCGGCGAGATGTCGGCCGCGATGCCCGCCTCCGGTTCCTTCTCCGTGTACGCGGAGAAGGCCCTGGGACGCTGGGCCGGTTTCTCGGCCGGCTGGCTCTACTGGTTCCTGCTGGTCGTCGTGCTCGCCGTGGAGGCGACCGGCGCCGCGAAGATCGCGAACGGCTGGATGCCCTCGGTCGACCAGTGGGTGTGGGTGCTGATCTTCATGGTGGTCTTCACCGTGAGCAACCTGGCGGCCGTGAAGAACTTCGGCGAGTTCGAGTTCTGGTTCGCGGCCCTCAAGGTCGGGGCCATCGTCCTGTTCCTGGTCCTGGGCACCCTGGCGATCTTCGGCCTGCTCTCCGACACGGACCCCGTGGGCGCGGCCAACCTGACCGGTCACGGCGGCTTCTTCCCGGCCGGCTTCGGCGGGGTGGTCGCCGGCATGCTCGCGGTGATCTTCGCCTTCGGCGGCCTGGAAGTCGTCACGATCGCGGCCGCCGAGTCGGACGACCCGGCCCGCTCGGTGGCCCGCGCGGTGCGCAGCGCGGTGTGGCGCATCCTCTTCTTCTACGTCGGCTCGATGCTGGTCATCGTGACGCTGCTGCCGTGGGACTCGCTGAAGCCGGGCGAGAGCCCGTACGTCGCGGTGCTGGACTCCATCGGGATCCCGGCCGCCGGGCAGATCATGAACATCGTGGTGTTCGTGGCGCTGCTGTCGGCGCTGAACGCCAACCTCTACGGTTCCTCGCGCATGGTGTTCTCCCTGGCCGAGCGCGGCGAGGCACCCGGGGCCCTGCTGAAGGTGTCCGGCGGCGGGGTGCCGCGCCGGGCGGTGTTCGCCTCGGTGGCCTTCGGGTTCGTGTCCGTCGTGCTGAACCTGCTGTGGCCGGACACGGTGTTCCTCTACATGCTCAACGCGGTCGGCGCGGTGCTGCTGTTCGTGTGGGCGCTGATCGCGGTCTCGCAGCTGCGGCTGCGCCGGATCCTGGAGCGGGAGATGCCGGAGCGGCTGACGCTGCGGATGTGGCTGTTCCCGTACCTGACGTGGGCGGCGCTGCTGGGGATGGCGGCGGTGCTGGTGCTGATGCTGTTCGACGACTCGGCGCGACCGCAGCTGCTGTGGTCCTCGGGCGCGGCGGCCGTGGTGCTGCTGGTGGCGTGGCTGCGGGAGGTGCGCGAGCGCCGGGCCGGGACGGTGGCGGCCGACAGGGCGTAGCCGTGCGCGCGTACGCCCGTACGCGCGCGGGACGAGCGGATACCGGGACCCCCGCGCCGTGGCGCGGGGGTCCTCGCCGTCCTCAGGTGCGCAGGTAGGAGGCCCCGTTGACGTCGAGGACGGTGCCGGAGCTCCAGAGCGCCGCCGGGGAGGCCAGGTAGAGCACGGCGGAGGCGATCTCGGCGGGGTCCGCAACCCGGCCGAAGGGGCTCTGGGCGCGGATGGCCTCGCCCTCGGGGCCCTCCAGGCGGCCGGCGACCCGTTCGGTGGCGACGAACCCGGGGGCGACGGAGGCCACCGCGATGCCGTGCGGGGCCAGGGAGACGGCCAGGGACTGGCCCAGCGCGTGGAGCGCGGCCTTGGTGGCTCCGTAGGCGGGGTGGTCGGGTTCGCCGCGGAACGCGCCGCGGGAGCCGACGTTGACGATGCGGCCCTCGCGGCCGGCTCCGATCATGCGGTGGGCGACGCGGTGGCTCAGGTGAGCCGCGCCGAGGAGGTTCACGTCGACCGTGCGCCGCCATGCCTCCTGCCAGTCCTCCCAGGAGGTGTCCGCCAGGGGGTGGCCGACCATCACGGCGGCGTTGTTGACCAGTACGTCCACCCCGCCCAGCGCCGCGTCGGCCGCGTCCGCCAGCTCCGCGACGCGGGCCGGGTCCGCGAGGTCAGCGGCGAGCAGTGCGTGCCCTTCCCCCTCCAGTGCGGCGAGGGTCTCCTCGGCGGCCGCCCCGCGGGCGGAGCAGTGCACGGCGACCCGGTCGCCCTGCGCGGCGAACGCGGCGGCGATCGCCCGGCCGATGCCCCGGGAGGCGCCGGTGACGAGGACGCCCCGGCCGGTGGCGGGCAGTGGTGTCGCGGTCCGGTCCATGGTGCGGCCCCTCTCGGCGCGTCGCCGGGCGCGGCCCGCCCGGTCTGCCGCGAGCGTACGGACGTGATCACGATCCGTGAATCGCACGTCCGAATACCGGACAAAGAACGTCCGGTGAGCGGACACTCGGCACACTGGGGCCCTTCGCACCAACCCCCGCACACGCCGCACACCGGACAGGCACACCCCCATGAGCCAGAGCAGCAGCACCCTCGCGCCGCCCCCAGGGCAGCAGGCCCCCGCCGGATCCCCCCTGGGCAACGGCCTCAAGCAGCGCCACCTCTCGATGATCGCCCTCGGCGGGGTCATCGGCGCCGGGCTCTTCGTGGGCTCGGGCGCCGGGATCGCGGCGGCGGGGCCCTCGATCGTGCTCGCGTACGCCGTCTCCGGGCTGCTGGTGATGTTCGTGATGCGGATGCTCGGCGAGATGTCCGCCGCCAACCCCGCCTCCGGCTCCTTCTCGGTGCACGCCGACCGGGCGATCGGCCCGTGGGCCGGCTTCACGGCGGGCTGGATGTTCTGGATCCTGTTGTGCGTGGGCGTGGCCATCGAGGCGATCGGTGCGGCGCACATCATGACGGGCTGGTTCCCCGGCACCCCTTCGTGGATGTGGGTGCTCGTCTTCATGGCCGTCTTCTGCGGCAGCAACCTGGGCGCCGTCTCGCGCTTCGGCGAGTTCGAGTTCTGGTTCGCCGCCCTGAAGATCGGGGCCATCGCCCTCTTCCTGGGCCTGGGCACCCTCGCCGTCCTGGGCCTGCTGCCCGGCACCTCCTCCCCGGGGGCCGCCAACCTGGTCCGCGACGGCGGCCTCCTGCCCAACGGGGTCGACGGCCTGCTGGTCGGCCTGCTCGCCTCGGTCGTCGCGTACGGCGGCCTGGAGACGGTGACCATCGCCGCCGCCGAGTCCGACGACCCGGTCAGGGGCGTGGCCAAGGCCGTGAAGACCACCATGTGGCGGATCGCGGTCGTCTACGTCGGCTCGATGCTGATGATCGTGACCCTGCTGCCCTGGAACGACCCCGCGGTCACCGAGGTCGGCCCCTACGCCGCCACCCTGGACCACCTGGGCATCCCGGCCGCCGGCGAGATCATGAACGTGGTCATCCTGATCGCCCTGCTCTCCGCGATGAACGCCAACATCTACGGCTCCTCGCGCATGGCCCACTCCCTCGTCGCCCGGGGCCAGGGCCCCAGGGCCCTGGGGAAGGCCACCGGCGGCGTGCCGCGCCGGGCGGTGCTCGCCTCCTGCGGCTTCGGGTTCGTCACCGTCCTGCTCTCCTACTGGTACCCGGACACCCTGTTCGCCTGGCTGCTGAACATGGTCGGCGGGGTCATCCTCGTCGTCTGGGGCTTCATCGCGGTCTCCCAGTTCGTGCTGCGCCGGCGCCTGGAGCGGGAGGCTCCCGAGCGGCTGGTCGTGAAGATGTGGGGCTTCCCGTACCTGACCTGGGTGGCGCTGGCCGGGGTCGCCGGGGTGCTGGTGCTGATGGCCCTGGGCGAGGACACCCGGGTGCAGGTCCTGTTCACCGGCGGGCTGACCGTGGCCCTGGCCGCGACCGGGTACGCCGTGCAGCGCCGGACCGCCGCCCGCGAGGGCTCCACAGGCTCCGTTCCGATGTAACACCCCCGTCGGACGGCACGTCAGAGGCCGGGTTCATGCGATCGCATGAGCCCGGCCTCCGGCGTTCCGGAGGTCCGCTCAAGAGAGGCGACCCTTACTCGAAGCGTGGAATAGATACTGCTAGCGTGCAGTTGCGCATTAATTGCAATTAGCGATTGGCACGCCGAGGGGACCGGACACACGCATGGCCATCTACACGCTTCCTGAGCTTCCTTACGACTACGCGGCGCTGGAGCCGGTGATCAATCCGCAGATCATCGAACTGCACCACGACAAGCACCACGCGGCCTACGTCGCGGGCGCCAACACCACGCTGGAGCAGCTGGAGGAGGCGCGCGACAAGGAGAACTGGGGCGCGCTCAACGGCCTGGAGAAGAACCTCGCGTTCCACCTCTCCGGCCACATCCTGCACAGCATCTACTGGCACAACATGGCCAGCCCGAAGACCGGCGAGGGCGGCGGCGAGCCCACCGCCGCCGACGGCCTGGGCGACCTGGCGGACGCGATCACCGAGTCCTTCGGCTCCTTCGCCAAGTTCAAGAAGCAGCTGACCTTCGCGTCCTCCGCGACGCAGGGTTCCGGCTGGGGCGTGCTCGCGTACGAGCCCATCAGCGGCCGTCTGATCGTCGAGCAGATCTACGACCACCAGGGCAACGTCGGCCAGGCCTCCGTGCCGGTCCTCGTCTTCGACGCCTGGGAGCACGCCTTCTACCTGCAGTACAAGAACCAGAAGGTGGACTTCATCGAGGCCATGTGGAACGTCGTCAACTGGCAGGACGTGGCCAAGCGCTACGCCGACGCCAAGGCGAACACCCCGCTGCTGATCCCCGTCAAGGGCTGATCGCCGCTTCCCCGAACCCGTCCGCCTCGTGATCGTCTTCTCAGCCTTCACCGGCGGGCGTGTACAGCGGAGGACCCCCGTGAGGACGTGACTCACGGGGGTCCCTTGCGTCATGCGGTCCCGGCGGACTACTCGAAGCTGGGACCCTTGTCGCGGGTGCGCTTGATCTCGAAGAAGCCCGGGGTGGAGGCCACGAGCAGGGTGCCGTCCCACAGCCGGGCGGCGGCCTCGCCGCGCGGCGCCGGGGTGACGACCGGCCCGAAGAAGGCGACGTCCTTGCCGTCGGCGCCGGGCACGGAGATCACCGGGGTGCCGACCTCCTGGCCGACCCGCTCGATGCCGTCCTCGTGGGAGGCGCGCAGCTCCGCGTCGAAGGTGTCCTTCAGGCCGAACCCGGCGAGCTCCGCCGGCAGACCGACCTCGGCCAGCGCCTCGGCGATCACCTCGGGGGTGTTGCCGCGGCCCTCGTTGTGGATGCGGGTACCGAGCGCCGTGTAGAGCTTGCCGGTGACCTCCTTGCCGAACTTCTGCTCGGCGGCGGTCACCACGCGCACCGGGATCCAGGCCTGGGGGCCGAGCATCTCCCGGTAGGCCTCGGGCAGCTCGTCGAGCTTGTTCTCGTTGAGCACGCCCAGGCTCATCACGTGCCAGCGGACCTCGATGTCGCGGAGCTTCTCGACCTCCAGGATCCAGCGCGACGTCATCCACGCCCAGGGGCACAGCGGGTCGAACCAGAAGTCGACGGGGGTCTTCTCGCGCACCTGCGTGTCGGCCATGTCTCTCCTCAAGTCAGCCAAAGCGTTGCTCACCAGTCATCCCCCAGGCCAACCGGGCCGGGCCCGCGCCCATTCCCCCGTGGGAGGATTCGAACCGAAGACCACGATCACGCACGAAGGAGTGCACGTGCCCGGAGAGAACCTGTCCCGAGACGAGGCCCGCGAGCGGGCCGGACTGCTGTCCGTCGACGGGTACGAGGTGGCCCTCGACCTGAGGTCCGCCGTGGACGAGGACGAACCGGCCGAAGGCCCCCGGACCTTCCGCTCGGTGACCACCATCCGCTTCCGGGCCGCGACGCCGGGCGCCGCCTCCTTCGCGGACCTGATCGCCCCCTCGGTCAACTCCGTCACGCTCAACGGCCGCGCCCTCGACCCGGCCGCCGTCTTCGACGGGGCCCGGATCGCCCTGGAGGGGCTCGCCTCCGAGAACGTCCTGGTGGTGGACGCGAACTGCGCGTACAGCCGGACCGGCGAGGGCATGCACCGCTTCGTGGACCCGGAGGACGGCGAGGTCTACCTCTACACGCAGTACGAGCCGGCGGACGCCCGCCGGGTGTACGCCAACTTCGAGCAGCCCGACCTGAAGGCCCCCTACCGCTTCGAGGTCGCCGCGCCCGAGGGCTGGCGGGTGTGGAGCAACGGCGCGGAGGAGTCCCGCGAGGGGCAGGTCAGGCGCTTCGCCGAGACCGCGCCCATCTCCACGTACATCACCTGCGTGGTCGCCGGGCCGTACCACTACGTGACGGACACCTACACCCGTGGGGACCTGACGATCCCGCTCGGCGCCATGTGCCGCAAGGGGCTGGCCAAGCACTTCGACGCGGACGACGTCTTCCTCGTCACCAAGCAGGGCTTCGACCTCTTCCACGAGATCTTCGACTACCCGTACCCCTTCGGGAAGTACGACCAGGCCTTCGTCCCGGAGTACAACCTGGGCGCGATGGAGAACCCGGGGATGGTGACCTTCCGCGAGGAGTACATCTTCCGCGGGAAGGTCACCCAGGCGTCCTACGAGCGGCGCGCGAACGTCATCCTGCACGAGATGGCGCACATGTGGTTCGGCGACCTGGTCACCATGAAGTGGTGGGACGACCTGTGGCTGAAGGAGTCCTTCGCGGACTTCATGGGATCCTTCGGGCTCGTCGAGGCCACCCGCTTCGACCAGGCCTGGGTCACCTTCGCCAACAGCCGCAAGGCGTGGGCGTACCGGGCCGACCAGCTCCCCTCCACGCACCCGGTCACGGCCGACATCCGCGACCTGGAGGACGCCAAGCTGAACTTCGACGGGATCACGTACGCCAAGGGCGCCGCGGTCCTCAAGCAGCTCGTGGCGTACGTGGGCCGCGAGGCGTTCCTGGACGGCGCGCGGCGTTACTTCAAGGCCCACGCCTACGGCAACACCACCCTGGACGACCTGCTGTCGGTGCTCGGGGAGGTCTCCGGGCGGGACATGGCGGAGTGGTCGCGGGCCTGGCTCCAGACGGCCGGCGTGAACGCGCTCACCCCGGTGGTCGGCACGGACGCGGACGGCCGGATCACCGAACTGGCGGTCCTCCAGGAGGGTGACGAGCTGCGCCCGCACCGGGTCTGCGTGGGCCTGTACCGGATCGAGGCGGGCGCGCTGGTGCGCTACGCGCGGGCCGAGGCGGACGTGGCCGGGGCGCGGACGGCGGTCGCGGAACTGGCCGGGCTGGACCGTCCCGACCTGGTCCTGGTCAACGACGAGGACCTCACCTACTGCAAGATCCGCTTCGACGAGGCCTCCCTGGAGACGCTCCGCGGCCATCTGGGCGACCTCACGGACCCGCTGGCCCGGGCCCTGTGCTGGTCGGCGCTGTGGAACCTGACGCGCGACGCGCTGGTGCCGGCCCGGGACTTCCTCTCGCTGTTCCTCGCCCACGCCGGCCGGGAGACCGACGTCGGCGTGCTCCAGATGCTGCACGGGCAGGCGCTGAGCGCGGTCACCCACTACGCGGCGGACGGGCGGCGCGAGCAGAGCGGCCGGGACCTGGCGGCGGGAGCCCTGCACGAGCTGCGGCTGGCCGAGCCGGGGTCGGAGCACCAGCTGACCTGGGCCCGGTTCTTCGCGGCGAGCGCGGCGACCGAGGGCGACTTCCAGCTGCTGCTGGGCATGCTCGACGGGACGGCCCGGATCGACGGGCTGGACGTCGACCAGGAGCTTCGCTGGGACTTCCTGCTGCCGCTGGCGGCGCACGGGTCGGTGGACGAGGGCGTGCTCGGCGCGGAACTCGCCCGTGACGACACGGCGTCGGGCAAGCGGCACCAGGTGCGGTGCCTGGCGGCGCGGCCGTCGGCGGCCGTCAAGGACCAGGCGTGGGCAGCGGTCGTCGAATCGGACGCGCTGTCGAACGCGCTGGTCGAGGCCACCATCGACGGGATGCAGCAGCCCTCGCGGCGCGACCTGCTCGCCCCCTACGCCGACCGGTACTTCGAGGTGATCGAGCGGATCTGGACGCAGTGCTCGATCCAGATCGGGATCCACGTGGTGAAGGGGCTCTACCCCATGCTGCAGGACTCCCCGGCCACGGTCGCGGCGACCGACGCCTGGCTGGCCGGTCACCCGGAGGCGGCGCCCGCGCTGCGGCGGCTGGTCCTGGAGTCCCGCGACGACCTGGCCCGCGCCCTGCGCGCCCAGGCCCGCGACGGCGCCTGACCCCGGCCGTCGGGCGGGGCCGGGCTTCCGGTCCCGCCCGACGGGACGAGCAGGCGGCGAGCGGGAACCGGCGACGGGCGAGGGCACGTCATCGGCAGTCGAACGCCCGTACTTTAGCCCCAGCTTGTCCGGATTTGCCGACGAACGTGTAACAGGCGTTAGCGAGGCCATGGCCTGAGGGAATCACCGCGTCATGAACCAGAACGCACCCCTCCCCCTGGCCCACCTCACCGCCAGCCGCCCCCGCGTGCTGACCCTCGCGCAGCTGCGGGAGCACGGCGTCAGCGCCGCCGAGGCCGCCGGGCGCCCCTGGCAGCAGGTGCTGCCCGGGGTGTTCCTCCTGCACTCCGGACCCGCGACGAGCGAGGAGCGGCTGCACGCCGCCCTGCTGTACGCGGGCCGGCACGGCGGCGAGGTCATGATCACCGGCCTGGCGGCGCTCGCGCTCTACCGGTTCTCCGCCGCCCCCGCCCTGCTCGGCCTCTCGCACATCGACGTCCTCGTGCCCGGCACGCGCCGGCTGCGTTCCACCGGCGACGTCCGGATCGTCCGCACCCACACCCCGCCCCGGCCGCTGGAGGTGACGGGCCTGCCCGTGGCCCCGGTGGCGCGGGCCGTCGCCGACGCCGTCGCCCGGCTCTGCGACGCCGACGCCGTACGCCGCCTGCTGAGCGAGGCCGTCCGCGCCGGCCACTGCGAACCGGCGGCCCTCGTACGGGAGCTGACGGTCGCCCGGCTGCTGAACCGGCCGCACGTGGTGGACGCCGTGGAGGCCCTGCTCGCCGAAGGCCGGGCCATCGCCGAGGACCGGCTGTACCAGCTCGTCCGGGGCTACGAACTCCCCGAGCCCGTCTGGAACGTGGACCTGCGGCTGCCCGGCGGCCCGCACCTCGGCGGAGTGGACGCCTACTGGCCCGAGCAGGCCGTCGCCATCGAGATCGACACCCGCGCACCCCGCCAGGGCGAGGACGAGGACTGGGCCGAGGCCGTCCACAAGCGGGAGACCCTGGAGCGCCTCGGGGTGACCGTGCTGCACCTGACCCCGCGCAAGCTGCGCGACTGGCCCGAGCAGCAGGCCGCGGTCGTCCGGACCGCACTGACGGCCTCCGCCGACCGCGAGCCCGCCGCCTACCTGGTCGTACTGCCCCGGTGAACGGGCGGGTTGGCCGGGGAGTACTCCGGGGCGCTCCAGCGCAGCCGCCCCGGATGCAGAGCCTCCACCACCGCTTCGACCGTGAACCGAACCCGCCGCTCCCCGGCGCCGCCGAACTCGGTCCGGGCCCGCCCGCTCAGCTGGAGCAGCGCGCCGCTCTCCCAGTGGGGGAAGAGCAGCCCGGCCCGGTCGTCGGCGACGAGGTTGCCCAGGGTCAGGAACATCGCGTTCCCCGGATAGTCCGGCCAGGCCAGCTCGGTCGGCGAGAGCACCTCCACGAAGCCCGGCATACCGCCCCGGTGACTCGCGTCGGTCTCCTGCGCCCCCGCCGTGGTGGCGATGAAGAAGGTGTCCGCCGCGCGGACCGCCCGGATCTGGCCGGGGGTGAGCGCCGGCCCGCGCCACAGGATCCCGGGCCCCTCGGCGACCAGCTCCAGCGGCTGCCGCTTCTGCAGGTACTTCGGACAGTTGGAGAACACCCGCTCGGCCCCGACCGCGAAACCGCCGGCCGTCACCTCCAGGGTCCCGCCCAGGCGCATCCGGCGCCGGGTGCGCGGATCGAGGGCGATGGTGCCGACCCGGGTGCCGGCGGTGGCCAGCGCCCCGGCCAGCGGATCCCCGTCGGGCAGGCCGCCCGCGACCGTGATCCGGTCGCGCCCCTCGGCCCGTACGAAACCGGGCGGCCCGGTGAGCATCGAGGCCCACATCCGGCCGTCGCCGTCGGCCGCGCCGGCCACGAGGTGGGGCTGCCCGGCGAGGAAGGCCGCGGCGACGTCCCGGATGCCGCTGCCGATCGAGCGGCCGACGTGGTCGGCGAGCTCGCGCACGCCGACCCGCTCCTGCACGGCCAGCGATCCCCGGTGGTACGTGTCCATGGCGGCTCCCCTTCCTTGAGGGTCCAGAAGCCTTGAGGGCCTAGAAGAACCCGCAGGTCGGAGCACCTGCGGTCGGGGCGGGAGCCCCCTCGGCGCCGGTCGGCACGGAGATCTCCAGCCGGGTGCCGTCCGGGTCGTGGAAGAAGATCCCGCCGGAGGCGGCCCCCTCGCGGTGGGCGACGACGCCCTCGTAGGCGAAGTCGACGCCCAGGCCGCGCAGCCGGTCCTCGTACGCCCGGACCTCCTCGATCGCGCCGGCCGAGAAGGCCAGGTGGTGCAGTCCGGCCGCCCGCGGGGCGTACCGGTCCTGCGCCTGCTGCCAAAGGGTCAGGACGAGCTCCCCGTCGCGGCCCAGGAAGGCGAAGCGGCGGCCGTCCTCCTTGCCCTCGCCGAGGAGCTCGAAGCCCAGGGCGTCGCGGTAGAAGGCGAGCGAGCGGTCCACGTCGGTGACGTTGAGGCCCACGTGGCCCGTGCGGAGCGTGCCGACGGTGGTGGCGGTCATGAGGGTTCCCTTCAGTGGTTCTAACCTTCTAAATTGAGATTAGAGGTTAGAGATTCGGGCGTCAACCGGTCACGTACCCTTGAGGGGTTAGCGGAGCCAGGAGGCGGACATGACGGCAGTACCGACGACGGACCCCCGTCCGCTCACCGGGGAGCCGCTCGCCCTCGACCTGGTGAACACGCGCTGGATGCCGGAGGGCGTGCCCACCGACCTCTTCGCCGGGGCCTTCGGCCTGAGCCGGCTGGAGGGGCTGACCCTCTGGCTGCGGAGCACGGGGCTGGACGGCCGCTTCCGCGCCGACAAGTCGACCCTGGTCCACCTGCTGACCGCGCGCGAGGCCCTCGCCCGCGCCGTCACGGACCCGGCCGACGCCGGCGCCCGCGAGCTGATCGACGCCGTACTGGAGCACGGCCGCATCCGGGCCACCCTCACGGCCGAAGGTCCGGGCGAGCGGGCGGAGTTCGACGACCCTTCCTGGGGACCCGCCTGGACCGCGGCCCGCGACTACCTGGAACTGCTGCGGTCGGCGCCCGACCGGATCCGCAAGTGCGCCTCGGAGACGTGCATCCTGCACTTCCACGACACCTCGCGCAACGGCACCCGGCGCTGGTGCTCCATGGCCGCCTGCGGCAACCGCGCCAAGGCCTCGCGGCACTACGCGCGCACGCGCGAGCGCTGAACGGTCGGAATCTGTCACACCCGTCATGAGACGGAGGCCCGCACCGCACTCGGCGCGAGGCTGGAAAGTCGATAAATCAACTCGCATACCGCTGCGAGTCGCCCCGCCTTGCCCCGGCATGTCCCTACTGGCGGGTAGTACGCACTGGCGAGAGTCCGCCATGTCAGGTCTCGGTCAATAACAACCCTCCCCAAACAGCTGTCACTTGCGCAAAGCTGACCGGTCATCCGGCACCGAAATCCGGACCGTATCTTTCACTTAGCCAGGGATGCTGATGACCCTCGACTCCCCCAGCTCCACCACCGGGTCCATACCCGGCGCGCGGCGTGCCGCCCGCGTCGCGGCGGCCGCGGGCCTGGTGGCCGCCCTCTGCGCCACCGGCGCCGTCCCCGCCTTCGCGGCGGCCGGCGACGACCCGCGGAACGCCCCGCCGGTCAAGTCCGCCGACCAGAAGCTCGGTTCGGTCGACGCCGAGCTGCTCCAGGAGGCCAAGGCCAAGGGTGACGCGACCGTCACCGTCATGGTCGCCACCGCCCCCGGGCAGACCAAGCAGGTGGCCGACCAGCTCGACGCCGTCCACGGCGCCTCGGTGGGCCAGACGTACGACAAGCTCGGCTACGTCCGCGCGACCCTGCCGACCGACAAGGCCGAGGCCGCGCTCAAGGCCGCCGCCAAGCTCGAATCCGTACACGGCATGGACCTGCGGCAGGAGATCCAGCTGCCGGACCCGCGCCCCGACGCGGGCAAGGACGCCGGCTCGGCCAAGAAGACCGCCGACGGGTCCTTCCCGGGGCCGGACAAGAACACCCCGGCGAAGAACCCGTACAACCCGTCCTTCGAGACCGGCGCGGTGGACTTCGTCCAGAAGAACCCGCAGGCCGACGGCCGCGGCGTGACCATCGGCATCCTGGACTCGGGCGTCGACATCGCGCACCCGGCCCTCCAGAAGACCACCACCGGCGAGCGCAAGATCGTCGACTGGGTCACGGCGACCGACCCGATCCTGGACAACGACGCCACCTGGCGCCCCCAGGTCACCCCGGTCACCGCCACCGGCGGCTCCTTCACCGCGGGCGGCCAGAGCTGGAAGGCGCCCGAGGGCAGCTTCCAGTGGAGCCGCTTCAGCGAGTCGATCACCGCCACCGGTGACATGAAGGGCGACGTCAACCGCGACGGCGACACCACCGACAAGTTCGGCATGCTGTACGACCCGGTGGCCGGCACCGTCCGCGTCGACACCGACCAGGACGGCGACTTCACCAACAACGAGCCGATGAAGCCGTACAAGGACGGCTACCAGGTCGGCTACTTCGGCACGGACAACCCGGCGACCGACGTCGCCGAGCGCATCCCGTTCGTGATCCAGATCCGCAAGGACGTCCCGATGGACCCCTTCGGCGGGGACTGGGTGGGCAAGAAGGCCGACTTCGTCAACATCGGTATCATCGAGTCGGAGCACGGCACGCACGTCGCCGGCATCACGGCCGCCAACAGCCTCTTCGGCGGCAAGATGAACGGCGAGGCGCCCGGCGCCAAGCTCGTCTCCTCGCGCGCCTGCTCCTGGTCCGGCGGCTGCACCAACATCGCGCTGACCGAGGGCATGATCGACCTCGTCGTCAACCGCGGCGTGGACATCGTCAACATGTCCATCGGTGGTCTCCCGGCGCTGAACGACGGCAACAACGCCCGTTCGGAGCTGTACAAGAACCTCATCGACACCTACGGCGTCCAGCTCGTCATCTCGGCGGGCAACGAGGGCCCCGGCGTCAACACCATCGGCGACCCCGGCCTCGCGGACAAGGTCATCTCCGTGGGCGCGGCGGTCTCCAAGGACACCTGGGCGGCCAACTACGGCTCCGGCGTGTCGAAGAAGTACAACATGTTCCCCTTCTCCTCGCGCGGTCCGCGTGAGGACGGCGGGTTCACGCCGACCATCACCGCCCCCGGCGCGGCGATCAACACCACCCAGACCTGGCTGCCCGGCAGCCCGGTCAAGGAGGCCGGCTACAACCTGCCGGCCGGTTACTCGATGCTCCAGGGCACCTCGATGTCCTCGCCGCAGGCGACGGGCGCCAGCGCCCTGCTGATCTCGGCCGCCAAGCAGCAGAAGATCGCGCTGACCCCGGCGACCCTGCGCGTGGCGCTGACCAGCACCGCGAAGAAGATCGACGACGTCCCGGCGCACGCCCAGGGTGCCGGTCTCATCAACATCGTCGACGCCTGGAAGTCCATCCAGCGCGGCGCGAAGGCCGAAGAGTTCACCGTCAAGGCCCCGGTCGACACCGCGCTCGACCAGTTCCTGAAGACCCCGGGCTTCGGCACCGGCCTGTACGACCGCGAGGGCGGCCTCAAGGTCGGCCAGAAGAAGGTCTACGACGTCGTCGTCACCCGCACCACGGGCGTCAAGTACGGCACCCGGCACAACCTGAGCTGGCGCAACAACGACGGCACCTTCAAGGTCGTCGGCGGCTACGACTACGTCACGCTCCCGCTGAACAAGCCCGTCACCATCAAGGTCGAGGCCAACGTCAAGTCGGCCGGCGTGCACAGCGGCATCCTGCAGCTCGACGACCCCACCACCGAGGGCATCGACAAGCAGGTCCTGGCCACGGTCGTCGCCTCCACCCCGCTGGCGCAGCCCTCGTTCGCGCTCTCGGACACCTCCTCCGTGCAGCGCAACAGCCACAAGTCGTACTTCGTGACGGTCCCGCAGGGCGCCAAGACCCTTGAGGTCGCCCTCGGCGGTCTGAAGCCGGGCAGCCAGACGCGCTTCATCTCGATCCACCCGTACGGCACGGGCGTCGAGGACAGCGCGACCACCCAGTGCTACCCGAACTACGACAACCCGGCCAACAAGTGCCGCCCCGACCTGCGCTCCTACGACAACCCGCAGGCGGGCGTCTGGGAGATCGAGGTCGAGTCGCGCCGTACGTCGCCGCTGCTGGACAACCCGTTCAAGCTGGACGTCTCCGTCCTCGGCGCGGGCTTCGACCCGGCGGTCAAGGTCCTCCCCGAGGTCAAGCAGGGCACCCCGGCCCCGGTCCAGTGGACCGTGAAGAACACCGGCGCGGCCATCTCCGGCGGCAAGCTCCAGGGCGGCCCGCTCGGCTCCGCGAAGGTCGACAAGCCGACCATCGCCGCCGGCGAGACCAAGACCACCGAGATCACCGTCGGTGAGGGCGTCTCCCGTCTGGACGTGGGCATCAACCACACCTCCGACGCCGCCGCCGACCTCGACCTCGAGGTCTACAAGGACGGCGTGAAGGTCGCCTCGTCCGCCGACGGCGACTCCGACGAGTCCGTGAGCATCGACAAGCCGGCCGCCGGCACCTACACCGTCAAGGTGATCGGCTACGCGGTCCCGTCCGGCTCCACCACGTACGACTACCGCGACGTGTACTTCTCCTCGGCCCTGGGCACCGTCCAGGTCGACGAGGCCGCCGCGGTCAACCTCGCCACCGGCGCCTCCGCGCAGGTCTCGGCGAACGTCCTGGTCAGCAGCGCGGCCCCCGAGGGCCGTCAGTTCTTCGGCCAGGTCCAGCTGCTCAACGGCCGCGGCACCGCCGCCGGCACCGGCAGCGTGCAGATCGACAAGGTCACCCCGTAAGGGCGTGAGCTGACAGCATGACGAAGGGGCGGACGCTCGATGAGCACCCGCCCCTTCCGCATGCCCCCCTCGGGCTGCGTCAGTTCTTCAGCGAGCTCAGGTCCTGGGCGTAGGTGCCGACCGCGTACGCGATCACGTCGAGGTTGGTGTCGAACGCCTTGAGGTCCAGGTTCTTCAGGGTGTCGCCGGCCCCGTGGTAGTTCGGGTCGTACGGGGCCCCGGCCGTGCCGCCGTAGCGCTCGGCCTGCTCCGCCGTCTTGACGCCCTCGGCGCCGGTGAAGGTGCCTCCCGCCGGGATGCCGCTGGCGATGAACGGGCCGTAGTCGGAGCGGCCGTCGAAGTCACTGCCCTCGTGCGGCTTGCCCTTCCTGTCGAGGAAGCCGTTGATCAGCGCCTCGATCTGCGCCGAGCCGGCCGGGCCCGCGCCCTCGCCGGTCCGGTCCGAGTCGTCGCCGTCGTAGACGAACTGCGCCGGGTTCGGCGAGGCGATCATGTCGAAGTTCAGGTAGAGGGCGATGTCCTTCTTCTGCTTCCCGTTCAGCTGCGCCACGTAGTGCTCGGAGCCGAGCAGGCCCAGCTCCTCCGCCGACCACCAGGCGAAGCGCACCTTGTTCGCGGTCCCCCCGCCCTTCTTGTTGGCGCCCTCGTCCGCGAGCTTCAGGGCCACCTCCAGCAGACCGGCCGAACCCGAGCCGTTGTCGTTGATCCCGGGGCCCTCGGGGACCGAGTCCAGGTGGGAGCCGAGGGCCACCACGCGGTCGGCGCGGCCGCCCTTCGTCTCCGCGATCACGTTGCGGGTGGTCTTCTTCACGTGCTCCTGGTCCAGGTCCAGGCGCACCTTCACCTCGCCCCCGGCGGCGGCCGCGGCCAGCGCCTCGCCGTCGGCCAGGGTGATGCCCGCGCTCGGGATGACCCCCTCGGCCGGGGAGGAGAAGCCGCCGCGCACCGGGGTGGTGCCGCTGTGGTTGTAGACGATCACCCCGACGGCGCCGGCCGCGGCGGCGGCCCTCTGCTTCTCCACGAAGGTGCAGGCACCCCGCTTGACCAGGGCGATCTTCCCGGTGAAGGCTCCGGCCGGGTAGTCGTCGGCGGTGCAGCCGGGGGTCTCGTCGACCCGGGCGAGGGCGAGCGGGGCGACGAGGCCGCCGGCCGGGGTGGACCGGGTGAAGGTGAAGGCGGCGGTGGCCAGCTCGCGCCCGCCCTCACCGAGGACGGTGGTCTTCTCCGTCCTGGTGTGCGCCTCGTGGATGTCGAAGTCCTGGTACGAGACGTCGTACCCGGCCTTCTTCAGGGTGTCGTGGACGTAGGCGGCGGAGGCCGCGTGGCCGGGGGTGCCCGCGGCGCGGTTTCCGCCGTTGGCGTCGGCGATCTGCTGGAACTTCGCCAGGTGGCGGTAGGCCCCGCGGGCGGTGACCTCCTCGACGAGCTCCTTGGCGAGCTTGGCCCCGCGCCGGCCCCGGTGGTCGTCGTCGTGGGCCGACGCCGGGCCGGCGGCGATCAGGACGGGCGCGGCGACGGCGGCGGCCGCGAGGGCGGCGAGGGCCGGTATCGACCGGCGGCGGTGGCGGATGTCCCGCACGGTGTTCTCCCCGAGGTGAGCGTTCCGATGTCTGGTACGCCGTGTCCGGATACCGGGCACGACAGACCGGACGCTAACCGGCTTTGACCAGGCAAAACGGATGTCCGGGGGCCCTGAAACAAGCCCGTCACGGACTCGCCACGCAGGTTCACATCCCGGACACCGTCCGCAGCTCGGACAATGGATTGGACAATCCTCGTGGGGTCGAACGCATGATGGCCTCACGCGCGCCCGCGCCTACGTACCAAGAGGAGTCACCGTGAGGGTCGGAATCGTCGGAGCCACCGGACAGGTCGGCGGAGTCATGCGCGGCATCCTGGCCGAGCGCAAGTTCCCGGTGGACGAGCTGCGGCTGTTCGCCTCGGCCCGTTCGGCGGGCTCGACCCTGGAGTGGGAGGGCCGCGAGATCACCATCGAGGACGCCTCCACGGCCGACTACTCCGGCCTGGACATCGTGCTCTTCTCCGCGGGCGGCGCCACCTCCCGGGCCCTCGCCGAGAAGGTCGCCGCCCAGGGCGCCGTCGTGATCGACAACTCCTCCGCCTGGCGCGGCGACCCCGAGGTCCCCCTCGTCGTCTCCGAGGTCAACCCGCACGCGATCAAGAACCGCCCCAAGGGCATCATCGCGAACCCGAACTGCACCACGATGGCCGCGATGCCCGTGCTGCGCCCGCTGCACGACGAGGCCGGCCTGACCGCACTGGTCGCCACCACCTACCAGGCCGTCTCCGGCTCGGGCCTGGCCGGCGTGGCCGAGCTCAAGGGCCAGGCCTGCGCGGTCTCCGAGGCCGCCGACCAGCTGACCTTCGACGGCGGCGCGGTGGACTTCCCGGAGCCGGCCGTCTACAAGCGCCCGATCGCCTACAACGTGGTCCCGCTCGCGGGCAACCTGGTCGACGACGGCTCCTTCGAGACCGACGAGGAGCAGAAGCTCCGCAACGAGTCCCGCAAGATCCTGGAGATCCCGGAGCTCAAGGTCTCCGGCACCTGCGTGCGCGTCCCCGTCTTCTCGGGCCACTCGCTCCAGGTCAACGCCCGCTTCGCCCGCCCGCTGGGCGTCGAGCGCGTCTACGAGCTGCTGGGGGACGCCCCCGGCGTCGAGCTGTCCGAGATCCCGACCCCCCTCCAGGCCGCCGGCAAGGACGCCTCGTACGTGGGCCGCATCCGCGTCGACGAGACGGTGGACAACGGCATCGCGCTGTTCCTGTCGAACGACAACCTGCGCAAGGGCGCCGCGCTGAACGCCGTCCAGATCGCCGAGCTCGTGGCCGAGGAGCTGCGCCAGGGCTGATCCGAGCCCCGGGCGCGGGGGGGGGGGGGGGGGGGGGGGCGGGGCCCCCCCCCCCCCCCTCCCCCGTTTCACGGCCGCCGCACCTCGTAGAGGAAGCAGCCGTACTCCGCCGCGCGGACGTGCACGAGGGCGACCTCCGGGTCGGTGAAGGCCTCGGTCAGCGCCTGCCCGACGACCGCGTCGGGCTCCTCGCCGAGGTCCAGTACGCGGCCGCCGAGGATCCGGCCGCCCGCGTCGTAGCGCCGGGCGACGCGCAACGCCCCCGGCGTCCCGAAGGGGAGCCCGCCGCCTTGCGGCGGACCCGCGCAGGGGTCGGCGTGCACGAACACGGGCCCCTGCTCGTCGTACGCCCCCGGATCCGCGCCGGCCCCGGCCGCCCAGCGGCGCAGCGGGGCGTAGGAGACCAGGGCGATGCGCTCGCCCGCCCGGCTGCGGCGCAGGCAGCAGCGCAGCGGGGCCCCGCCCTCCGGGTCCTCGTACGGCAGGCAGGGCCGGCCCGCGTCGTCGCGCCGGCGCAGCTCGGCGAGGGCGTCGGGGGCGAGGGGGCGGGGCAGGACGGAGGAAGGGGTTCCGGCGGCCCGGACGGTGGAGGAGGTCATGACTGCGATCGTGCCCCGCCCGGTCCGCCGGGGCTGGCGGGAATCGGACCTCGCGTTCGCCCGTGGATTACTCCGGCGCGATGACGCGGAGCGCGTGGAAGGATGGCGGGGCAACGTCACCATCAAAGGAGATGACCGCGTGCCTGGCACGAATCTCACCCGTGAAGAGGCTCAGCAGCGGGCGAAGCTGCTCACCGTCGACTCGTACGAGGTCGAACTCGATCTCAGCGGTGCGCAGGAGGGCGGCACCTTCCCGTCCGTGACCACCGTGCGCTTCGAGTCGGCCGAGGCCGGCGCCGAGACCTTCATCGACCTGGTCGCGCCGGCCGTGCACGAGGTCGTCCTGAACGGCGAGGCGCTGGACGCCGCCGCCGTCTTCCACGACTCGCGGATCGCCCTGTCCGGGCTCGCCGCCGGGACCAACGAGCTCCGCGTGGTCGCCGACTGCGCCTACACCAACACCGGCGAGGGCCTGCACCGCTTCGTCGACCCGGTCGACCAGCAGGCCTACCTGTACACCCAGTTCGAGGTGCCGGACGCGCGGCGGGTCTTCGCCAGCTTCGAGCAGCCCGACCTGAAAGCGACGTTCCGGTTCACCGTGACGGCCCCGGAGGGCTGGACGGTCATCTCGAACTCCCCGACGCCGGAACCGAAGGACCGGGTGTGGGCCTTCGAGCCGACCCCGCGGATCTCCTCGTACATCACCGCGCTGATCGTCGGCCCGTACCACGCCGTCCACAGCTCGTACGAGGGCAAGGACGGCCAGTCCGTCCCGCTCGGCATCTACTGCCGCCCTTCGCTCGCCGAGTTCCTCGACGCGGACGCGATCTTCGACGTGACCCGGCAGGGCTTCGACTGGTTCCAGGAGAAGTTCGCCTACGACTACCCCTTCGCCAAGTACGACCAGCTCTTCGTCCCGGAGTTCAACGCGGGCGCGATGGAGAACGCCGGCGCGGTCACCATCCGCGACCAGTACGTCTTCCGTTCCAAGGTGACGGACGCGGCGTACGAGGTCCGCGCGGAGACGATCCTCCACGAGCTCGCGCACATGTGGTTCGGCGACCTGGTCACCATGGAGTGGTGGAACGACCTGTGGCTGAACGAGTCGTTCGCCACCTACACCTCCATCGCCTGCCAGGCGTACGCGGAGGGCTCGAAGTGGCCGCACGCCTGGACCACGTTCGCCAACTCCATGAAGACCTGGGCGTACCGCCAGGACCAGCTGCCGTCGACGCACCCGATCATGGCGGACATCCGTGACCTGGACGACGTCCTGGTCAACTTCGACGGGATCACGTACGCCAAGGGCGCCTCGGTCCTCAAGCAGCTCGTCGCCTACGTCGGCATGGACGCCTTCTTCAAGGGCGTGCAGGCCTACTTCAAGGCGCACGCGTTCGGCAACACCCGGCTGTCCGACCTGCTGGGCGCGCTGGAGGAGACCTCCGGCCGCGACCTGACCGCCTGGTCGAAGGCGTGGCTGGAGACGGCGGGCATCAACATCCTGCGCCCGGAGGTCCAGACGGACGAGAACGGCGTGATCACCGCCTTCGCCGTCCGCCAGGAGGCCCCGGCCCTGCCCGCGGGCGCCAAGGGCGAGCCCGTGCTGCGCCCGCACCGCATCGCGGTCGGCCTGTACGAGCTCCAGGACGGCAAGCTGGTCCGCACGGACCGCATCGAGCTGGACATCGACGGCGAGCGGACGGCGGTGCCGGAGCTGGTGGGCCGTGCCCGTCCGACCGTGGTGCTGCTCAACGACGACGACCTGTCCTACGCCAAGGTCCGCCTGGACGAGGTCTCGCTGGCCAACGTCACCGCTCACCTGGGCGACTTCACCGAGTCGCTGCCGCGCGCCCTGTGCTGGGCCTCCGCCTGGGACATGACCCGCGACGGCGAGCTCGCCGCCCGCGACTACCTGGCGCTGGTCCTGTCGGGCATCGGCAAGGAGTCCGACATCGGCGTCGTGCAGTCCCTGCACCGCCAGGTGAAGCTGGCCGTGGACCTGTACGCCGACCCGGCGTGGCGGGAGCGGGGCCTGGCGACCTGGACCGAGGCCACGCGGGAACACCTGCGGACGGCCGAGGCGGGCAGCGACCACCAGCTGGCGTGGGCGCGGGCCTTCGCGGCAACGGCCCGCACCGAGGAGCAGCTCGCGTACCTGGCGGCGCTGCTGGACGGCTCCGAGACCGTCGAGGGCCTGGTCGTGGACACCGAGCTGCGGTGGGCGTTCCTGGAGCGCCTGGTCGCCACCGGTGTCGCGGACGAGCCGGCCATCGCGGCCGAGCTGGAGCGGGACGCGACGGCGGCGGGCGAGCGGCACGCGGCGACGGCCCGTGCCGCGCGGCCGACGGCCGCCGCCAAGGCGGAGACGTGGGCGTCGGTGATCGACTCCGCGGACCTGCCGAACGCGGTGCAGGAGGCCGTGATCGGCGGCTTCGTCCAGAGCGACCAGCGGGAGCTGCTCGCTCCGTTCGCGCAGAAGTACTTCGCCGTGGTCAAGGAGATCTGGGACACCCGCAGCCACGAGATCGCGCAGCAGATCGCGGTGGGTCTGTACCCGTCGCTGCAGGTCTCGCGGGAGACGCTCGACGCGACCGACGCGTGGCTGGCCTCGGCCGAGCCGAACGCGGGGCTGCGGCGGCTGGTGTCGGAGTCCCGGGCGGGGGTCGAGCGTGCCCTGAAGGCCCAGGCCGCCGACGCGGCCGCCGCCACCCAGGGCTGACGCCGCCGGGCTGACGCACACTCCGGCGGGGCTGGATCTTCCAGCCCCGCCAGGGGGCACCTCCCGGCGGTGGCTGGGGGAGTTTGAGGCGCGGGCGCGGAGCGCCGTGGAGTGAGCCGCGCCGGCGATCGAGGCGGGAACGGAGGAAGGCTGGGGCGGGGACCGGCCCGCGCAGCGGAGCCGGTCCCGGGTCAGGCGGCCGCGGTCTGGAGGGCCGTCAGGACGCGGGCCAGGGCGGGGGCCGATTCCGAGCCCCGCCGCAGGGCGGCGATCACGTGCCGCGTGGGCCGGTCCTGGTGCAGGACCCGCACCTCGACCCCCTCCGCCCGCCCCGACACCATCCGCGGTACGAGCGCGACCCCCATCCCCGCCTCCACCATCGCCAGGATCGCCGTCCACCCGGACGCCGAGTGCGCCTGCTCCGGTACGAACCCCGCCGCCTCGCACGCGCTGCGGGTGATCTCCGACCAGGGCCCGCTGCCCCCGTAGATCCACCGCTCCCCGGCCAGGTCGGCCAGCCGCAGGCCCCGCGCCGCGGCCAGCGGATGGCCGGGCGGCAGCGCGACGTCCAGCGGGTCCTCCAGCAGGGTGACCCGGGTGAAGCGGGGGTCCCCGGCGCCCGGGGCATGGGCGGCGAGGGACAGCGCGAGGTCGACGGCCCCGGCGGAGAGGAGTTCGTAGGACTCGGCGGCCTCGGTCTCCCGGATGCGGACCTCGATGCCGGGATGGCTGCGCCGCAGGGCCGCGACGGCGGGGACGACGAGCACCGGTACGGCGGTCGAGAAGGCGCCGATCCGTACCTCCCCGGCCTCTCCGGCGAGGTACCCGGTGAGTTCGGCGTCGGCCCGCTCCAGCTGGGCGAAGACGTCCTCGGTGTGACGCAGCACCAGGTGGGCGGCGTCCGTGAGCCGGACCCGGCGTCCCTGGGCCTCCAGCAGCGGGACCCCCAGCTGCCGGGCGAGGTTGGTCAGCTGCTGCGAAACGGCCGAGGGCGTCATGTGCAGCGCCTCGGCCGTCGCGGTGACGGTCCCCCGGTGGGCCAGGGTCCGCAGGATCCGCAGCTTCTTGATGTCCCACTCGATCACGCCCCCGAACCTACCTCCGGGTGACACTCGCCAGCCCGACCCCGCCGAGGATCAGCACCATGCTGATCAGTTCGGCCGGGCCGGTGCGCTCGCCGAGGAGCAGCAGGCCCAGGCCCGCCACGCAGACCGGCTGGAGGTAGTAGACGACTCCGGCGCGGGCGGCGCCGATGATCGAGATGGCCTTGTTCCAGGCGAAGAAGGCGACCGCGGAGGAGAACACGCCGACGTAGAGCAGCGGTCCGACCGTCCCGGCGGTGGCCTCGAAGCCGCCCTGCAGGTGGAGGGAGACGGCGTAGGCGGGGGCGAGCATCAGGGCGCCGAGCACGAAGGTGGTGATCAGGAAGGCGAGGCCGCCGATCTCGGCGGGCTTGCGCTTGAGGAGCGCGCTGTAGGTGGCGAAGGAGAGCGCGGCGGCGAACATCCACAGGTCGCCGGCGGTGAAGTCGAAGCCGAGCGAGCCGTCTCCGACGAGGAGCAGGACCCCGAAGGCCGCGAGCAGCATCCCGAAGGTCCGCCGGATGCCGAGCCGTTCGCCGCCGAGGCGGGCGTAGAGGGCCATGATGACCGGCGAAGCGGCCATGATCATGCCCATGTTGGAGGCGGAGGTGGTCAGTCCGGCCTGGTGGACGAGGGTGTTGTAGAGGGTGACGCCGAAGAGGGTGGCGAGGCTGACGTAGCCGAGGTGCTCGCGGATCAGGGCCCGCTGCTGCCACGCCTGCCGGGCCGCGAAGGGGGCGACCGCGAGGGTGGCGATGATCCAGCGCCAGAAGACGGCCTGGACGGGCGGGACGGACCCGGCCATGCCCCGGGTGGCCACGAAACTGCCGGACCAGACGACCGTCGCGAGCAGGGCGAGGAGGACGCCGACCCCGGCGGCCCCCTTCTTCCCGCGTCCGCTGTCGGACTGCTGCTGTTCCTGCGAAACGGTTCGGGCGCGGTCCGTGACGGCCACCTGGGTGTCTCCCCCTCGGTTCTGGAGCTGGTCTGGATGTGCCCTACCGTCGCACCTCCGCATTGCTCAGGTCCATCGAAACATTTCGATCGGTTGCTTCAGGAGAACTGAACGGTTCCTCGGATGCCGAGGCCGCGGGAGCCGCGGGGGTGCGGTCGGCGCGGCCCGGGAGCTGCCCGAAGACGGTCGCTCCGAAGGCGATCGCCATGCCCACCAGCTGGACCGGGGTCAGCGCCTGGCCCAGCGCGGCCCAGCCGATGACGGCGGCGGTGAGCGGGGAGAGCGGGCCGAGCAGGGTGACGGAGGTGGCGGAGAGCTTGCCGATGCCGCGGAACCAGAGGACGTAGGCGGCTCCGGTGTTGATCAGCATCATGTAGCCGTAGCCGAGGAAGGCCTTGCCGTCGAGTGCGGGCGGGGCCCCTTCGACGAGGGCGGCGATCGGGATGATGACGAGTCCGCCCGCGGTGAGCTGCCAGCCGGTCACGGCCAGCGGGCCGACGCCCTCGGGGCGGCCCCAGCGCTTGGTCATCACGGTGCCGGCGCCCATGGAGGCGGAGGAGACGATGCCGGCGATGACGCCGATGAGGTCGAGCTCCGCCTCGGCGGTCAGCACCACCATGCTCACGCCGAACGCGGCGACCACGGCGGCGAGCACGGTGCGCAGCCTGGCCCGTTCCCCCAGGAGGAGGGCCGCGAGGCCCACGACGAACAGCGGGCCGGCGGCGCCCAGTACGGCGGCGACGCCCCCGGGCAGCCGGTAGGCGGCGAGGAAGAGGAGCGGGAAGAAGGCCCCGATGTTCAGGGTGCCGAGGACGGCGGACTTCCACCACCAGGCGCCCTTGGGGAGGGTCCTGGAGAGGGCGATCAGCAGGAGTCCGGCGGGCAGGGCCCGCATGGCCCCGGTGAAGAGCGGCCGGTCGGGCGGCAGTAGTTCGCTGGCGACGGCGTAGGTGGAGCCCCAGGAGATGGGGGCCAGCGCGGTCAGTGCGATGGTGGCGACGCGGTTCACGGCGACTCCTCGGCGGCGGCGACCGGGAGCCCACTGCCCCCCAACTAGATCGCTCGTAAGTAGCTTACTACTAAGCTAGTTTTCTGCAAGCTAGTTTCTTGCGAACGAGGAAGCGGAACTTGGATACTTCGGACATGAACCAGGTCATCAGGGAAGAAGCAGCCAGCAAGGACGCCGTCGACGCGATCACCGCACAGTGGTTCGCGGTACGACCGGACCTGGAAACCGCCCCCATGGGCGTCTTCGGCCGGATCTACCGGATCGCCAGGGCCATGGGCGACGCGATGGAACGGGTCTACAACCGCTACGGGATCTCCACCGGGGAGTTCGACGTCGTCGCCACGCTGCGGCGCTCCGGGGCCCCCTACACGCTCTCGCCCCGCCAGCTGTCGGCCACCCTCATGCTCACCACCGGCGGCATGACCGGGCGCCTGGACAAGCTGGAGAAGGCCGGACTGCTCACGCGCAGTCCGGACCCGCACGACCGCCGCGGCCTCCAGGTCACCATCACCGAGCGCGGACTCGCGCTCATCGACGAGGCGGTCGGGGCCGGCCTGGAGACACAGGCCGCCGCCCTCAAGGGGTTCGACCCCGAGGAGGTCGACGTCCTGACGGGACTGCTCCGCAAGCTGCTGGCCGACGTCCCGCAGCACTAGGCAGTCCCTTGCGGACAGCCGCGGACACGACGGGGGGGGGGGGGGGGGGGGGGGGGGGGGGGGGGGGGGGGGGGGGGGGGGGGGGGGGGGGGGGGGGGGGGGGGGGGGGGGGGGGGGGGGGGGGGGGGGGGGGGGGGGGGG
>NZ_JBGWAB010000027.1:0-73170 GCF_041862025.1 Streptomyces sp. AB3(2024) | reverse complement strand
CGGCGACCATCCGCACCGCACGACGGCGCAGCTCAAGCGGGTACTGGGAAGGACGTGCCATGACTCGATCCTCTCAAATGATCGAGTCCCCACCAAACCCGGAACGGTTCACTCGTCAGCTGGGCCAACATGCTTCCGGAGCAGCCCCCGATACCTGTCGCCGAGATCGTCTCCTTTTGGCGCATGTCTGTGGAGATCGCAGGGGACGACCCGGACCTCTGCGAACCGCACGAGGAGGGCGGCGAGCCTTGGTGGCATCCGCAGTGGATCCCGTGGGCCCAGAGTGACGGGGACTCGCAGGTGATAGACATGCGCGAGGGCCCACAACAAGGCCGGCTAGGAAGTGCGGCTCATGACGACACGGCGTCCTTCGGCGACGGATGGCCGTCGCTCGCCGCCTACCTGAACGACGTCGCGGACGTGCTCGATCACGGGGGCACGGTCGGCCCGTGGGCGCCATTCCTGACCACTGACGGCGAACTGTGGTGGTCCTTCGAGGGCGAAACCGAACTGAACGGATGCCCTCTTGCACCCGCCCCGACGTCTCAGGGTGGATGAACAGGTGAGATCCCCTTGGGAGCGACCCGGGGCACCGCCGACTGTCGCCCCGGTGCACTCCGGCATAGCCTGAAATTCCGCACGGAAGGAGCGCGGAATGAGGGCAACCTGGAAGGGGGCCATCTCGTTCGGGCTGGTCACGATCCCAGTCCAGCTCTTCACGGCCACGGAGGAGCACGACATCCCGCTTCGCCAGGTGCACGAGAAGGACGGCTCCAGGGTGCGGCTGCGGCGCGTATGTGAAGCCGAGGACGTCGAGATTCCGTACCAGGAGATCACCAAGAGCTATGAGGCCCCGGACGGCAGCATGATCATGCTGTCGGACGAGGACCTCGCAGATCTCCCCCTCCCCAGCAAGAAGCTCATCGACGTGCTGGCCTTCGTCGACGCCGAGACCATCGATCCGCTGATGTTCTCCAAGGCCTACTACGTCGGCACTTCCGACCGCGCGGCAGACAAGCCTTATGCCCTGCTCAAAGAGGCCCTGACCGAATCCGGACAGATCGCCGTCACAAAGATCGCCATCCGGTCGAGAGAGTCACTCGCCGTGCTCCGGGTGCACGAGGACACTCTCGTGCTGCAGACCTGCCTCTGGCCCGATGAGGTCCGGCCTGCCGCCGGCGTCGCGCCGGAGGGGGAGGTCGCGATCCGCCCCCAGGAACTGCAGATGGCCAGGTCCCTCATGGACATGCTGTCTCAGGACTTCGACCTGTCCACGCTCCACGACGAGTACCAGGAAGCCCTCCAGCAGGTGATCGAAACCAGGCTCCAAGGCGTTGAGCTACCGCACGAAGAGGAAGCCGCCCCGGCGGGCGGCAAGGTCATTGACCTCATGGCCGCCCTGGAGAACAGCGTCCGCGCGGCCAAGGAGTCGCGTGGGGAGCGCGGTGCTGCCGAGGAGACGGAGGCCGAGGTCCGGACCCTGCCTGTCCGCAAGACCGCGAAGAAGGCTCCGGCGAAGAAGGCAGCCCCGGCCAGGAAGGCGACAGGCTCCGCGGCGAAGAAGGCCGCCGCATCACCGAAGGAAGCAGGCGGGAAGAAGACCACCGCCGCCACGAAGAGCACGGCCGAGGCCGCTGCGAAGAAGACCACGGCCAAGAAGAGCACCAAGCGGGCCTCCGCCTGAACCCGCCGCACCACACCTGTGGCACACCTACACGACCACCCAATTGGCTCTGACCTGCTCAGATTCTCCGCAGATCAGCACGCGACAGCCACGACCCCCAGAGAACCGCCATCGCTCACATGGATCTGACGGAAGGAGATCGAGTGGCTCTCGGTGGCGTTGACGAGCTTGATCGGAATGCTGACCAAGCCGAAGGAGATCGCCCCGTTCCAAATGGATCGCACGGTTCCTCCTGATTCGTGGCAATCTCATCGTATGACGCCGATCACCATGGTGGAGGGGCGTCGCATCGCGCTCAGCAACCTGGACAAGGTCCTGTACCCGCGGACCGGCTTCACCAAGGGCGAGGTGTTGCACTACTACGCCACGGTCGCGGACTCCCTCCTCGCGCACATCCGCGACCGCCCGGTCTCCTTCCTGCGCTATCCCGACGGTCCGGACGGACAGCTCTTCTTCACCAAGAACCCGCCGCCCGGTACGCCCGCCTGGGTGAGGACCACCCCCGTGCCCCGCTCCGAGGACGCGGGCGCCGAGCAGGTGGTCATCGGAGACCTGCCCACCCTCATGTGGGCCGCCAACCTCGTCGTGGAGTTCCACACCCCCCAGTGGACGGCCGGCCGGCCCGCCGTTGCCGACCGGATCGTCTTCGACCTCGACCCCGGCCCGCCCGCCACCGTCGTCGAGTGCTGCACCGCCGCCCGCTGGCTGCGCGGGCGCCTCGCCGCCGATGGCCTCGACGCCTACGCCAAGACCTCTGGCTCCAAGGGCCTGCACCTGGCCGTCCCGATCGAGCCGACCCCGTCCGCGCGCGTGTCCGCGTACGCCAAGACCCTCGCCCAGGAGGCCGAGGCGGCCCTCCCCGGCCTGGTCGTGCACCGGATGGCCAAGGCCCTGCGCCCCGGGAAGGTGTTCGTCGACCACAGCCAGAACGCCGCCGCCAAGACCACTGCCGCCCCCTACACCCTGCGCGCGCGGGAACTGCCCACCGTCTCCGCCCCCATCACCTGGGAGGAGGTCGAGGGCTGCCGGACCGCCCCCGACCTGGTGTTCCTCGCCGACGACATGCCGCCCCGGCTGGCCCGCGACGGCGACCTGCTGGCCCCCCTGACCGACCCCGCCCGTGCCGGGAGGCTGCCGTGATCCGCGTGGCGCTGGCCGCGGCCGTACGGACCCTGCCGCGCGGGGCCGGACTGGCGTACGAGCCGAAGTTCGACGGCCACCGCCTCGTCGTCGTGCGCACCGCGCAGGACGTGGTCCTCCAGGCCCGCTCCGGCCGGATCGTGACCGCCGCCTTCCCCGACCTGGCCGCCGCCGCCCGGCAACTGCCCGCCGGGACCGTACTGGACGGGGAGGTGGTGGTGTGGCACGCGGGCCGTACGGACTTCGCGCTCGTCCAGCGGCGCGCCGCGGCCCCGAGCGAGGCCCGCGCGGCGGTGCTCGCGCAACGCCTGCCGGCCTCGTACGCGGCCTTCGACGTGCTGGAACTGGCCGGGCTCGACGTCCGCGCCCGCCCCTACGAACGCCGCCGGGCGCTCCTGGTCGACCTGCTCCTGCCCCTGGGCCCGCCGCTCCAGCCGGTGCCGATGACCACCGACCCCGAGCTCGCCGAGACCTGGTACGCGACCCTGCCCGCCAGCGGCATCGAGGGCCTGGTCGTGAAGCGGCTCGACGAGGCCTACCCCGCCGGCCGGCGCTCCTGGCGCAAGCTGCGCCACACCGACGTCGCGGACGCGGCCGTGATCGGCTTCACCGGTACCCCGCGCCGCCCGCTGGCCCTCGTCCTGGTGCTGCCGGGGGAGGACGACGAGGCGCCGCTGGTGTCGAGCCCGCTCTCCGCCGGGCTGCGTACGGAGATGGCGGCGGCCGTCGCGACCCGCGGGGAGGTGGCCCCGGCCGCGGCCACGGTCACTGCGATCGGGCTCGGCGAAGTACCGTTCCGCCCGCTGGACCCGCCCCTGGCCGCCGAGGTCCGGCGCAGTTCGGCCCGGCACCCGCCGCCGGAGGTGCTCCGGCTCCGGACGGACCTCTGACCCGCGTGGCCGCGGGTCAGAGGCCGGGGTTCGAAGGTCGTCGGGCGCGGGCCGGGCCGGTTGGCCGGTCGGGTGCGGGCCGGCTCAGGCGTGGGCGCCGCGCCCCGCGTTCGGGGGAGAGCCGGGCTGCACGTGCGGTCCGGGCCCCTTGGGGATTTCGTAGCCGGATTCCCGCTCGGCGCGGGCGTCGTCCGGATGGCTGTGGGTGCGGGAGCCGAAGTTGCCGTACCCCTGCATTTCGTGGGGGCGCAGGCCGCCTTCGGGGATCTCGACGTAGTCCCGCTCCTCGCGCACCTCGTACACCGCACCGCCGTCGGGCAGGTGGGGCTGGCTCTCGGGGGTGGGGGGCGGTGGCTCGTGGTCGCGCACCCTCCGGCCCAGCGCGAAGCCGCCGAGCAGGACGCCGACGACGCCGAGCCCGACGAACAGGAACCACGCGATCTGGCCCAGTGTCGCGTCCGCCGCGAGGGGGATCAGGGTCGTATTCATACGTCCTATTTTCCCGCGTTTGGTCTGGTTTCATGCAATCGGCCCAAAGAAACTTCGAACCGCGGGGGAGCGGACGGCCGGGCCGACCCCGTCCGGCCCCACCCGGCTTCGTCCGCCCCCGTCCGCCCCTACCCCCTCGACGGACCCGTCACCTCAACGGTCCGTCGGAATCCCGCAGCCCCTGAGCCCCCCGGCCGCCGAGCACCCCGAGGATCTCGGCGCAGATCGCCAGAGCGGTCTCCGCCGGGGTCTTGGCGCCCAGGTCGAGCCCGATCGGCCCGTGCACCCGGGCCAGTTCCGCCTCCCGGACCCCGGCCGCGACCAGCCCCTCCCGGCGCCGCGCGGTGGTCCGCCGCGACCCGAGCGCGCCGACGTACGGGATCCCGAGCGCGAGCGCCGTCCGCAGGGCCGGCACGTCGAAGTCGGGCTCGTGGCTGAGCAGCACCAGGCAGGCGGCGTCCCGGTGGGCGGTCAGCACCTTCTCCGCCTCGGCCGTGCCCTCCACGCACACCGCCTCCCAGCCCAGCAGCGCCGCCTGGGCCGCGATGACGTCGGCCAGCTCCCCGGCCCCGCCGATCACCACGTGCGGCGCCGACGGGTACGCCTCCACGAGCACCAGCCCGGACCCCCCGTACAGCGCGTCCCGGCCGGGCCGGCGCGTACCGAGCAGTTCCCCGGCCCGGCGCTCGGCGTCGTCGCCGGGCGTCCCGCCGGCCCGCACGACCCGGCTCTCCGCCCGGTCGGCGTCCTCGTTCAGCCGGGTCACCAGCGCCACCCCGGCCCCCGTCCCGAGCAGCTCCCACCACTCGGCCGGGACCGCCGCGAGCGGCTGCATCAGTACCTCGGCCTGCCCGCCGCACGTCAGCCGGGCCCCCACGGCCTCGCCCGCCCCGACGGACAGCTCGCACACCCGGGCCCCCTCCGCACCCGCCGCCGCGCCCAGCGCCGCCGCCTCGGCGACGAGCTCGGCGTCGAACACCCCGCGGTACAGGGCCCCCGCGCACTCGCCCCGCGCGTCCACGAGCACCGCCCCGGCCGGATCGCGCGGCCCGAACCCCTGCTCGGTCACCGGCCGCGCCAGGAACGCGACCCGCCCCTCCGCCGCCCACTGCCGTGCGGTCTCCGCCAGCTCACGCATCCTCGTCGCCCCATCCTCCACGCGCTGCCTTCCCGCAAAGGCCCTGGTCAGCGGCACAATGCGGCCTGTCCGACCACCCTACGCACGCCCCCGCCCCGCACCCACCCCCCAAACCCACCAACCCCGCCCCACCCCCCTCGTACGGACCACCGGAAGTGGCCGGAACACCGTCACGGGAAAGAATCGAGTGGGCGGGACCACCGTGTTCCCAGGTGTGCCGCCGAGCCCGTGCGGCGCAGTGGAAGGGGAACAGCCGAACCGTGGAGACCTTGAGACGCACCTTCCAGTCCCTCTCGGTGCGCAACTTCCGGCTGTTCGTCCTCGGACAGCTCCTCTCCGTCACGTGCACCTGGATGATGGTCATCGCCCAGGACTGGCTGGTCCTGGAGCTGTCCGGCGACTCGGGCACCGCCCTGGGGGTGGTGACGGCCCTGCAGTTCACCCCCGTCCTCCTGCTGACCCTGTACGGGGGCGGGCTCGCCGACCGCCACAGCAAACGCAGCCTCCTGATGCTCGCCAACGGCGCGTCCGGGGTGCTCGCGCTGGCGCTGGGCCTGTGGATCCTCCTCGGCGAGGTGCGGCTCTGGCACATCTGGCTCTTCGCCCTGGCCATGGGCACCGTCAACGCGGTGGAGGCGCCCACCCGGATCTCGTTCGTCGGCGAGATGGTCGGCGGCGAGCTCCTGCCGAACGCCTCGGCGATGAGCGCGGCCTACTTCAACGTCGCCCGCGTGGTGGGTCCGGCGATCGCGGGCTTCCTCATAGCCCGCCTCGACGTCGCGGCCGTCGTCCTGATCAACGCCGTCAGCTACCTCGGCACGGTCGCCAGCGTCGCCCTGATGCGCCCCGCGGAACTGCACGTCCCGGCGGCGCGGCCGACCGCGCCCAAGGTCGCGGACGGACTGCGCTACGTCGGCCGGCGCCCCGACCTCGTACTGCCGCTGGCGCTGCTCGGCGTGGTGGGCCTGGCCGGGTTCAACTTCCAGCTGACCCTGCCCCTGCTGGCCAAGACGGAGTTCCACACCGACTCCACCGCCTTCGGCCTGCTCAGCAGCTCCCTCGCGGCGGGCTCCCTGCTGGCCGCCTTCGCCACCACCGCCCGGCGCGGCCGCCCGTCGGCCCGCGTGGTGACCGGCTCGGCACTGGCCTTCGGCGCGACGGAGGCCCTCGCGGGCCTGGCCCCGACCCTGACCACGGCCTGCCTGCTCCTGGCCCTGACCGGCTTCACGTTGATGTACTTCGCCCAGGCCTCGAACCACCGAGCCCAACTGGGCACCGACCCGGCCTACCGGGGCCGCGTGATGGCCCTCTACACACTGATCTTCCAAGGCGGCACCCCCCTGGGCGCCCTCCTCACGGGCCTGCTCGCGGAACACCGCGGCCCCCGCTGGGCCCTCACCGCAGGCGGCCTCATCACCCTCACCACAGCCACCATCGCCCTGACGGCCTTCCCCCGCCCGACATCCCCCACCACGGAGTCCCCCTGACCCGACTCGGCCCAGCGGGCCGGGCTGCGGAGGCTTTGGCAGTCACTCAGCCCCGACGCCCGCACGCAGCTGTGGAGCACCCACAGGACCGACTTGCTCGCCGCCGGACACTTCACCCCGTCGGTCAAGCAGGTGGCGCCCGACGGGGGTTCCGGCAAGCACGGATCGGAGGATCCCGACCGGGACGACCTCCCAGGAGGCGGACCCCAACTGGTCCTACGCGGTCGGGTCCGCCCGGTCGAATGTGGCAGGCGTGGTGACCGTCGCGCCGGGCGCCGACGGTGGGCCGACAGCACAAGGTCGGTCTGGCACGGGAGTTCAACATTCGGGAAGCGGTTCGGTCCAGCACTACGAGCTGGGCAACGGTGCGGCAGTGCCCGCCCCCGACGACCCCGGACGGGCCGGTGAGCGCAGTGACCCCGGTCGCCACGCCCGCGACGGCGGCGGGGAGACCGGCCGATGAGCGCTCCGACGGCTCCCTCCGGGCCCGGGAAGCGAAAGTGGTCCGACCCGCGAGCCGGGCTCCACACCAACGTGCAGTACGACGTTGAGCTGCTCGCCTTCACCGTGACGACCGCGGAGGCCGACCGGTTCCTGCAGCCGCTTCGGCGCGAGGGAACCCACCTCGGTCTGCCCGAGCCCGAGACATTCGTCGAGGGCATGCGCATCGGCAGCCTCTGCCACGGTGACGCCAAGACGCCGGAAGGCCAAGCGGTCCAGTTCTGTACGACCATCCACGCGCACGAGTTCAGCCCGGCACGACCCGCATCCACCTCTGGGCCGGCAGCGACGCGCCCATCGAGAACCGCCGGGCAACCACTGAGGCCGGGGCGGCTGATGAGTTGTCAGGCTTGCCGTCCCACGCATGTCCCACGACTCAGAAATGTGCTGAATGTCGCAGAATCTGAAGGGTGTGGGCCTCGGTGACTGATGCGCCGGCGCGCCGATCCCTTCCCCTCCGCTTCGGCGAGGCTGCCGGCGGGAGCGTCAGAAGCGGGCTAGGGTCTAAGTAAGGTTCAATCTACGTAATATCGAACCTACGTTTAATGAATGCCAGGGATGGGCGCTGATGGAGTTCAAGGGCAGGTCTGCCGACCTGGATCAGCTGGCTCGGCAGCTGGGTCTGGTGGTCGGCGGTACGGGGGCCACGCGTGGTCAGGCTGTGACCGTGACGGGCCGGCGCCGGGTGGGCAAGTCTCGTCTGGTCCAGGAATTCTGCGACCGTTCCGGGCTGCCGTACGTGGTCTTCCAGGCGACCCGAGGACGCAACGCGGTGGCCGAGCGGGCGGACTTCGCCGAGACGCTGGCGCATTCCCCTCTTCCCGGCGCTGAGCTGGTGGCCGGGCTGCAGGCCGCCGACTGGAACCAGGCACTGCGTTCCCTCGCAGTCGCGGTTCCGGACGACGCCCCGAGCATTGCGGTGATCGACGAGGTGCCGTGGCTGGTCGAACAGGACGGGGAGTTCGAGGGGGCGCTGCAGACGGTCTGGGACCGGCACCTGTCCGCCAAGCCCGTTCTGTTGATCCTGGTCGGCAGTGACATGTCGGTGATGGAGGCGCTGCAGTCCTATGGCCGACCCTTCTTCGGCCGGGCGGCCAAGATGACCGTGCAGCCGCTGCATCTGGCCGATGTGCAGGCGATGACCGGTCTTGACGCGGCGGAAGCGGTGGACGCGCTGCTGATCACCGGAGGGTTCCCGGAGATCGTTCAGTCCTGGCGGCCGGGGATGGGCCGCCGGGACTTTCTGCGCGAGGCTGTGTCCAACCCGCTTGCGCCGCTGTTGGTGGCGGGCGAACTGTCGCTGCTGGGGGAGTTTCCCGAGGCGTCCCACTCGCGCGCGATCCTGGAAGCGGTCGGCAGTGGCGAGCGGACCTTCTCCACCATTGCCGCACAGGCCGGTGGTGCCGGCGCGCTGCCCTCGGGCACGCTGTCTCCGCTGCTGAACACGCTGCTGGCCAAGCGAGTCCTGGCCGCCGACCTGCCGCTCTCGGTCAAGGCGGACAGCAAGAACAAGCGCTATCGCATCGCCGATCCGTACCTGCGGTTCTGGCTGGCTTTCCTGCAACGCGGGATCCCGCTCATCGAGCGCGGTCGTGGTGATCTGGCGCTGGAGCGCATCGAGCGGTCGTGGACGACCTGGCGGGGCCGGGCCGTCGAGCCGGTCGTCCGTGAGTCGCTGCTGCGGCTGCTGCCCGACGAGATGTGGCCGCAGACGGAGGCGGTCGGGGGCTGGTGGAACCGGCAGAACAACCCGGAGATCGACCTGATCGGAGCCGACCGCGAACCCGTGGCAGGGCAGGTCCATTTCATCGGCTCGGTGAAGTGGCTGGAGTCGCAGCCGTTCGGCCGGCGCGAGTACGACGCCCTGGTGCGGGACATGCTCGCCGTGCCCGGCGCCGAGCCGGACACGGCGCTGGTGGCGGTGTCCCGTTGCGGTGTCGAGGATGATCTACCTCTTGCGGCGCACTGGGGTCCGGAGGACCTTGTCCGCGCCTGGCGGTAGCCGGGGAAACCGTCAAGCACGGTCATGGTGATGTACCTGCCTCGGGCGCCCAGTGGCGGGAGACATCGACCGCATGCTCAGAACCTTCCGGACGTCGAAGCCCGTCTGCACGGCGGCGAGGTGACGGGTCCGGTTCACCCCCGCGGGGTGAGCGGACGGCGCTAGCCTGGCCGGGTGAATGCGCGTACCGCCCTCGCGAAATGGCTGGGCACCCTGGATCCTCAGCGGCTGACCGCGTTGCTGGAGGAGCGGGATCTGCCGCTTGCCGCCGGGTACCGACGGATCACCACCCTCCGCGAGCTCGCCGAACACTTGCTCACCGACGAGTCGGTGGGCCAGGGCCTGATGGCGGGCACCGCCGGAGAACTGGAATTGCTCGCTTCCATCGCCGCCCTTGCTCTGGAGCGGCACGGCCCCGCAGCCGGTGGCGAGGCCGAGGACGGGCCCGGATATCCCTGGCAACAGCGGAAGCCCGTTCCCCCGGTGGAACCCGCGGACCGATTGGTGCCCGAGCGGGACGTACTGTCCTGGTTCGAGCCGGGGGAGAAGCGGCAGCGGGCGGAACACACACTCACCCGACTGCGGGAGCGCGCGTTGTTGCTCCCCGCGCCCAACGGCCGACTGGCACTCCCACCACTGCTGCACGTCCGCGCCGCCGGGTTCGACGGATACGGGCGCAGGGCCGACCGGCTGCTGACCACCGCCTATAACGCCCCAGAGGTCAAGCGGATCGCCGCAAACCTCTTCGGCGAGGGGGCGGCCCGTACCCGCGACCAGGCGCAGGAGCTGATCACCGCCCTGCTAGCCGATCCCGCCCAGGTGCGGGCACTGGTGGCGGACGCCCCGGTCCGGGCGCTGGAGCTGCTGGACCACCTGGTGCCCGGCCCGCCGCTGCTGCGGACCCACTGTTTCGTCGGCCGGTACGGGTCGCAGTACGCGGGCCCGGACGCCAAGTACGTCTTCCGGGACGGCGGCAGCGGCGACGAGGGCACCGACTGGCTGGCCGGGCGCGGACTGCTGGTTCCCGTCGGTCTCGACCTGGTGGAGCTTCCCTACGAGGTCGCCCGCGCGCTCCGCGATGGGGGCGCGGCCCCCAGCCCCCGGCTGGAACCAGAGCCGTTCACCGCCACCGAGCCGCTGCCGTCCGGCTGGGAGGGCGAGGGTGGCGCGGCCGCGGCGGCGGCTGCCTGGCGGGCCGAACTGGTCCTGCGGGCGCTGGCCGCCGAGCCGGTCGCGATCCGCAAGGCGGGCGGGATCGCCGTACGGGACACGCGGCGGCTGGCCAAGGCGGCCGGGGCCGATGAGGCCGACACCCGGCTGTGGCTGGACCTTGCGGTGAACGCCGGCCTGGCCGCACCCCTCGACGACGAACCGGCCCCCGCTGCCCGCAGCCGCCGCAACTCCAAGGGCCCCAAGCCCTCCGCCCGGCTGTTGCCGAGCGACCGCTATGACGCCTGGGCCGTCGCCCCCGCAGCGGCCAAGCTGCTGCCGCTGCTGGCCGCCTGGGCCGTGGTCCCCGCAGTCCTCAGCCACTGGCCGGACCCGGGCGAGACCCCGGTCGCGCTCATCAGCCCGCAGGACGAGGACGCCGTGACCCTCCGCACCGGGATCCTACGAGCGCTCGCCGTCCTCCCCGACGGACACGGGCTGACCGCGAACACGCGCGGATACACCGAACTGCTCTCCCTGGCCGCATGGTTCCAGCCCGCACTGCGCGGCCACCTGGCCGCCGACGGGACCGGGGAGCTGGCCGGCCTGGACGGAGTGCTCGACCGCCTGGCGGCCACCCTGAGGGAGGCGGCCCTGCTCGGCGTGGTCGCCCATGGCGCCCTCACCCCCGTCGGGCGGGCCCTCGGCCGGCTGCTGGAGGCGGGAGCCGCACACCACTACCCGGCAGTACCCGGCGCCGGCGCCGACCCTGCCGGGCGCGACTGCGACGACCTGGGCGAAGACCTGTCCCTGCGCCGTGCCCTGGCGCAGGCGGTGACCGCACTGCGCGAGGTCCTGTACGCGACGCTGCCCGAGCCCAGCGACACGGCCCGGTTCCAGAGCGACCTGACCGCCACCGTCACCGGTGCGCCCGCACCCGCCCTCGCAGACCTGCTCTCCGCTGTCGGCGACATCGAGTCCGAAGGGCACGCCGTGGTCTGGCGGATCACCGCGTCCTCCGTACGCCGGGCCCTGGACGTCGGCTGGAGCGCGGAGGAACTACTCGACCGCCTCACCACCGCGAGCGAGCGCGGCATCCCGCTGCCGCAACCGCTCGCCTACACGATCAAGGACACGGCCCGTACCCACGGACAACTCAAGGTCGTCCGCTCCGCCTGCTGCATCCGCTCGGACGACCCCGGACTGATCGCCGAGGTGGCCCAGGCCCGCGGCCTGGCCAGACTCCGCCTGCGCCGGATCGCCCCTACGGTCCTGATCTCCACAGCCCCGCCGGAGGAGACCCTGTCAGCCCTCCGCACGGCCGGCTACGCCCCCACCCAGGAAGCCGAAACAGGCACCACACTCCTCGACCGCGCCCCAGCGGACCGCGCCCCGAGCCTCCTGCCCACCCTGGACCAGGCCCACCCCGTACACGGCGAACCGGCCCGCGGCGTCCCCGCGAGCGCCCGCGCGCTGGCCTGCGCACTCACCTCGGCCGGCTAGGACGCGTGGGTCAGACCTCGATGACGGTGACCCGACCGCCGCACAGCGCCGTCAGGGCCATCGGCGTGGAGGTGAGCACGGTGACAGGGCCGGGCGAGCTGAGCGGCGGTGGCGGTGTGTATGCCATCGATGGCATACATGTGCTTTCGCACGTCGCGCTCCCGTTCGCCGTCCCGGATCTCAACTATGGGAACGGGCGGCTGTGCCGCGTCGCTAGGCTGCCGGGATGACCACCGCCACGCCACTTCTCCTTGATCTGGACTCGTTCCTCGCCCGGGCCGAAGATCGAGGCGCCCCGCTGGACGCGCGGGCGGCCGAGGCCGTCCTCGGTCTGCTCGCGCTGGGCGAGGCACGCCGCCGGACCGGCCTGCCCGAGCCCACCGAGGAGCTGGCCGAGGAACTGCTGCACATCCTGCTCCCGCTGTACGTCAGCGCCACCGAGGAAGAGCTGCCGGGCTTCGTGGCCGCGCTGGTCGCGCTGATCGACCACACCCACGAGGCCGGCCGCCTCAGTGCCAAGCGGCAGGCGAAGCTCGTGACCCGGGTGCACGAGCTGACCGAGGGCTTCACCCAGGCGATGACGAGCCCCCGCCGTCTCACCTGGCCGCGGCTGTACGGAAACCTGCTGCGCGCCGCGGACGTGGACCCCACCGACCCCCGGGCCGTGCGCGGCTGGCTGGAGGCGTTCGCCGCGCGCCCGTACACCGAGCGGAACGCCGCGCTCGGCTTCGCCGCCGCCGCCTCCTCCTCGACTGGACCGCTCGCCGAAGCGGCATACGCGGAGGCGCTGTGCGCGGAACGCTCCCGGCAGGCCCGTCCGCTGCTCGCCGCACGGCTGGAGGCCGTGGCGCTGGCCGAGCAGGTGCGGCCCCGCCCCGGCGAGGGCCTGCTGGTCGCCGATGCCCCGGTAGGCAAGCCGGACGACGAGAGAGACGACTGGTACGGGGCGCAGGCAGCGGTGCTCACGGATCGCTGGACGGCAGCCGGGCTCGACGCCCTGCTGCGCGGACCCTTCGCGCACCTGGCGCCGGGCGGCGGCAGCGCTCCCACCCCTCTCCTCGCCCTCGTCGAGGCCATGGCCGGCCAGCACCTGGAGATGTACGGCGACGCCTTCGCGCCGCTGCCCCCGGCCCCGTTGCCGGCCTCCCCGGAGGAACAGGCCGCGCTGCTGCGTTCCGCCCCGTTGCCCCAGCTCCTGGCGCAAGCCGCCGCCGACCCGCAGGGTGCGGACGAGCGAACGCGCGAACTGGCGCTGGCGAGCGGCTTCCTGGTGCGGGAGCAGGGCGGCGCGCTGAGCGCGGGGCCATCGGCCGAGGCCTGGCGTGAGGGTGGCCCCGCCGAGCTGACCGGGCTGGCCCTGAACCTGCTCGGCGTCCTACTGGCGCAGTCGGCCGAGGAGGAGGAGACGGCCGAGGAGTACGACGGTGAGCACCTGATCACCCTCTACCTCCTGTGCGAGCAGGCGGGGATGGCGCAGTCCGTGGCGCGCGTGGCCGCCCTGAACGACATGTGGTTCGTGCCGCCGGGCTACGAGAGCGACCCCGACGTGTCCGTCCCGGCCACCGGAGAGTACGAGCTGCCCGACCCCCAGGCCCTGTCCGCGGTCCTGGGACTCCCGGCACTCTCCGCGTCCGACCGTACGGATCTGATTCCTTCCGCTGCCCGCCTCGTGCGCCTGATGGACCGCCTGGCCGCTTTGGGCATCACCGAGCGCACCGGAGACGCCCTCAGCCTCACCCCACTCGGCTCCGCCCTGCTCCGCGACACCCTCCTCCTGGGCCTCGGAGGCGAAGCCGCCGATGTCTTCCCCACTCGGGAGCAGATGCTCGCCTGGGACGCGGAACGGCTCGTCGCGGCAGCCCAGTGGTGGCCGAAGCGGGCCGCCCGGCAGGCCGTCGGCGACTGGCTGGCCGCGCAGGGCACCGACGGATGGATCCCTCTGTTCGCGGCGATCTCCGCCGCCTGCCCCGAGGACGAGCCCGCCAGGCGGCGAGCGCTGCTCGCCACTCTCGACGCGACGGCCGTACCCGACGAGGCCCTGTACGCCCTGCTGGCCGACCCGGTCCTGGGCGGCTGGGCCGAGCACACCCTGCACGCACGCGGCCAGGCGCCCGACCCCTCAGCCGTTCCGCTGTCGGCCCGCGCGGTGTACCTGGTCGACGCGCTCGAAGCCGTACGGAGCGCCGCATCCCTCGATCACCGCATGACGGCGGCTCCGAACGAGGAGGAGCCCGAACTGTTCGCCGAGGTCCACGCCGCCTTCGACAAGGCCGCGGCAGCCTGGCCCGGCGGCGGCCCGGTCCTGGTCACCGCCCTCACGGCGGCGGACCCGTACACGTCCGCCTTCCTGGCGGAGCAGCTCTCACACCACCCCGACCGCGCCACCGCCGACCAGGCCCGTCGCACCTGGCGGGCCTTCCAGACCAGCGGCACGACCCGCCCCCCGGGCAGGAAGAAGCCCGCCAAGCGCGCGGGCGGAAAACGCAAGCGGCGCTGACCGACGTTAACGCCGGGCCCGGGCCGCGCGGGGCCGGGGCCCGCGCCCGCGACGTGGCCGCCCGGCTCCTGTCCCCGGACCGCCCGGTCAGCGCACCTGCGTGACGAACGCCTGCCAGGCGCCGGCCCCGAACCCGATCACAGGCCCGGCGGGCCGCTTGCTGTCGCGGACGGGGACGATGCCGGGGACGTTGTCGGCGACCTCGACGCAGTCGCCTTGGCCTCCGCTGTAGCTGCTCGTGCGCCATATCGCGGTCTTGTGGACCCCGGTCGTCGAGCGGACCTCGTTGCTCATGCTCTGTGCTCCTTGGCAACACGCTGGATCAGCGCGAGTGACTCCGTAGGCGGCAATGCTGCCATGCGCGCGTCATCGAAGAGCCCTCGGTAGCAGGCGACTTCCTGCTCTCGCTCCATCCAGATGTTGCCAGTGGGGGCCTCGGTGAGTACGAGGTCGAGCGACGCCAGTTGCGGGAAGCTGAGCAGCACGTACGGGCCGAACATGCCCGAGTGGGCGCCGCGTGTGAACGGCAGCACCTGAACGGTGATGTTGGGTCGCTCGGCCATGGTCAGTAGGTGCTTCAACTGTGCGTGCATGATGTCCGGCCCGCCGACTTGTTGGCGCAGCACTCCTTCAGCAAGTACTGCCCAGAACTCCATGGGTTCCGCACTCGTCAACCGTTCCTGCCTGGCAAGTCGTACCTGGACGAACCGGTCGATCTCCTCAGCCGTCTGCCAGGCGCGTGATGCCACTGTTACGGCCCGCCCGTACTCCGGAGTCTGGAGGAGTCCGGGCACCATCTGCACCTGGTAAGTGCGGATGCTGTCGCAGATCGACTCCATCTCGATCTGGTCGCGGTACGCGTCACTGAGAACGGAGGCGTACTCATGCCACCACCCTTCACGCCGTCGTCTGTTCGCCCTCAAGGCCAGGGAAGTCAGGCGCTCCCGCGACTCCGTGTGCATCACCCCGTATGCCTCCATGAGCGCGACGAGATCAGGTGTGCGGACTGGGACATGGCCGTTCTCGATGCGGCTGATCTTCCCCTTTGTGCAGTCCAGTACCTCGGCGGCAGCGGCGGTGGTGAGGCCTGCGGCCTCTCGGGACCGACGTAGTTCGTCGCCGAGTTGGCGACCCAGGACCGTGGAGGGCATCACGTTTGGCATAGGTAACTCCCTATCAGAGCCGAAGGCTTGCGGACTCGCGAATGCCCGTATGGATGAATTAAGAGCCAGCAATCCATTCAACGTTGCGCCGTTACCTGTTCTGCGGGCACTCTCCTGGTGTCGGTAACTGAGCCCCCGCTTGTCCGGGGGTTCCGACCCTCTGGAGCTGCCATGGCCGCACTGATCGACGTCTCATTCCGGCTCTCACGCCGACCCCGCAGCGCGGCAAGGGCCCGCGCGGCACTGCACGCCCTACTCGGGGACTGGGGCGCGGGGGACGACCTCCTCCACACCGCCGAACTCGTCCTCTCCGAGCTCGTGACCAATGCCCTGCGCGCACCCGCACCCAGCGACCGCCAGGTCGGCGTACGGATCGCACACTCCTCAACGGACGGGCTGCTGCGCCTGGAGGTGAGCGACGCCGGATCCGGCCGGCCGGAACTCCGTCACCCCGGCGCGGAAGACGAACGCGGCCGGGGGCTAAGGCTCGTGGACGCGCTCAGCCACCGCTGGGGCGCCACCGCACGCGCGGGCGGCATCGGCAAGACGGTCTGGTCGGAGCTGAAGGCCCCCGACCTCCTCCCCACCTCGTCAACGAGGGAGGTCGCGGCGGTCACGGTCAGTCCTGGCCAACAAGTCCGCGTCTGGGGCGCGTGGCGCGCGGTCCGTACCGTGCGGACGGCCCGCCACGCCATCGGCGGCCTGACGGTCGTCCTCGCCCTGGACGAAGGTCCGCCCCTCCACCTGCCCGCAGCGGAACCGCTGGCCGTACGAGGGCTGCCGTAAGGTGAATCGCGCCGTACGAGTGCCGAGTGCGATGTACACCCAGGCCCCGCACCCACTCCCCGCAGGCAAGGAGGCGACACCGTGTCGGACCCGGCCCACCACCCCATCCCCGTTCGCCGCGGACACCTGCACGACGCCGCCGAGCAGATCGAGCAGGCCACCGGCATGCGCGTGGAGATCATCGGGGGCACGCTCATGATGTCCCCGAGCCCGAGCGGCAAGCACGCCGGGACCGTCATCGACCTGCGCGACGCCATCCGTCCGAGCCTTGCCGCCGCGTACGAGGCGTACGAGAACGTGTCCGTCCCGATGCCCGACGATCCGGACGACTACGCGACCCCGGACCTGACCATCGGTCCCCGCGCCTTCAAGGAGGACGACGGCTGGCTCCTGGAGGTGGACGCGATCGCCCTCGCGGTAGAGGTCATCTCGCCCAGCGAGCGGCTGAGGGGGATCAACGAGAAGACCGCGTGGTACGCGGCGGCACGTGTCGCCCGCCTGTTGCAGATCGACCCGCGCACGGGCACGTGGTCCCTGTTCACCCGTCCGGGAGAAGGCGAGTACAAGGGCGTCGTCCACGGAAAGTACGGCGAACCGGTCCCGCTGCCCGACGACCTCGGCGGCGACCTGCCCACTTCGGGCCTTCCCCTGTACGGGACGCCGCCCGGCTCTTGAGACGCCGAGGGCGCCACGGACAGCAGTCCACAGCGCCCTCACCCATCCCAGAGGTCAGCCGAGAACCTTGGCGATCGCGAGAGCGATCCGCTCGATCCAGTCGATCGCGTCCGTCACGTCGGCGTCGGAGATGGGGCGGCGCCGCTTGAGGTCGCCGTCCAGCAGATCCGCGTCATGGGCGATCTTGTTGCGGCGGTCGGTGATCGAGATGTACTGCTTCTTGAGGGTCTGGTCGGTCATCCCCGTGCGGCCGTGGTTCCACTCGTTGAGCTGGACCGCGGCCTTGCCCCAGATGTTCTCCTCCGTGACCAGCTTCAGCGCCTCGCTGATCTTGCGCGGGTTCTGAAGGGAGGCGTTGGCCCACTTCGCCTTGACGTGCTCGGACACGGCGTCGGCGAGTGTGGTGGTTCCCCGCCGGACCTCCTCGACCTTCTCCAGCGGCAGCTCGAACTTGGTCAGCTGGTAAGGCATGCCGGGACTGTCTTCGGCGGCGAGGTCGGCCACCCGGCGGTACAGCTCCTCGTGGAACCAGTGGTCGATGGCACTGACCGCCTGCACCCACGCGGCACGGTAGAAGTCGCCGATGTCGAAGACGGGGGACTGGAAGGCGGCCAGGCTCTGGCCGGCGAGGACCATCTTCCGGGCGTACTCGATGTTGGTCTTGAACGCCTGGAACTCGCGCGTCTGTGGCTGCGGAACTGCCATGGGATGCCCCCGTCTCGCTGATCGATCGAGATCAAGACTTTCGGCGAGACGGGGACGGGTCAACTCAGTTGCGGGTCATGCGCCTTCGCCTGGCTGGATCTCGTCAGTATCGGCCGAGATCTCGCCACCGAGAGCCTCCGCGATCGCGGCGAACTCGCTGAGTGCGGCCTGCAAGTCCTCGACGATCTCCTGCGCGATCACCTCGGGCGGCAGCAGGCTGTCGGCGTCGTCGAGGGCCGGGTCCTTCATCCAGGTGATGTCGAGGTTCACCTTGTCGCGGGCGATGAGCTCGTCGTAGTCGAAGCACTTGAAACGCTCGGTTTCCACGCGCTCACTACGAGACTTGCCCGGCAGGTACGCCTCGACGAACTCCTCCAGAGCCGCGCGGGTCAGCGGGTGCTGCTTGAGGGTGAAGTGCTTGGCGGTGCGGAAGTCGTAGACCCAGAGTTTCGCGGTGTTGTGCGCGCCTCCGCTGCGGGGCGGCTTCTTCTCGAAGAACAGGACGTTCGCCTTGACGCCGCCCGCGTAGAAGATGCCGGTGGGCAGACGAAGGATCGTGTGGAGGTCGAAGTCTTCGAGCAGGCGACGCCGGATCTTCTCGCCGGCCCCGCCTTCGAAGAGCACGTTGTCGGGGAGGACCACCGCCGCGCGGCCGTTCATCTCCATCAGCGACATGATGTGCTGGAGGAAGTTCAGCTGCTTGTTGGTGGTGGTGGCGCGGAAGTCATCTCGGTCGTAGGAGATGTCCTGCTTGTCGGCCTTGCCGTCGGTGCCGACGATGGTGATCGCGGACTTCTTGCCGAAGGGCGGGTTGGCGAGGACCAGGGAAGCGTGCTGCTTGGGCTGTTCGGCGAGCGCGTCCCCTTCGGTGATGAGGGACTTGCCGTCGGCGTCACCGATGCCGTGCAGCAGCATGTTCATGGCGGCGAGGCGGGCGGTGCCGGTGACCAGCTCGTTGCCCCAGATCTTGCCGTCCCCGAGCGCGAGCCGCTCCTCGCGGGAGAGGTTCTGCAGCGCCCGAAGATCTCCTTGACCTGGGCCAGGACATCCTCGGCGTGGTCCTCACCGACCGCGAAGATCAAGGTCTTCGGCAGCTCGCTGCGGCCCGGGAACCAGCGCTGCCAGTTGTCCCGGTACGCCGTCAGCACCGCCCGGATCTCGTCCACCGTGACCACCGACCGGCCGATCTGCCCGGTCGTGTACGTGAAGTCGTCGTCCAGCTCCTGGTAGCGCTGCCGCCGGGTCTTGCGGTCCTTGATCCGTACCGTCGTACCCGACTCGATCTTCGCCCCGCCGTTCTCGCGCAGGTCGGTCCGCATCCGTACGACGTCGAAGTCGACGTTCACCCCGTCCGCGACCGCCTGCGGATAGGTGTACTCGGAGACCAGGTTGCGGCCGAAGAAGCCGAGGGTCTGGAGCGTGGGCGTGGCGGTCAGGCCGACCAGATGCGCGTCGAAGTACTCCAGGACCCCGCGCCACAGCCCGTAGATCGACCGGTGGCACTCGTCCACGATGATCAGGTCGAAGGACTCGATCGGTACATCGGGGTTGTAGGAGACATCGATCGGCTGGTCGGTCGCATACGTGTCCTCGGACATCTCGTTGTCCGCGGCCTCGTCCGCCTGGTCGTCTTCCGTGAGGGGTTCCCCGCGCAGCAGCGAGTACATCTTCTGGATCGTGCAAATGGTGACCGAGGAGGTGTCCTGGAGTCCGGCGGCACCCAGGCGGTCGACGTTGTAGATGTCGGAGAGCTTGCGGCCGTCGTCGGGCGTCGTGAACTTGCGGAACTCGTCGTACGCCTGCCGGCCCAGGTTGTTGCGGTCCACGAGGAACAGGATCCGCCGGGCCTTGGCGTGCTTGAGCAGCCGGTACGTCTGTGCCACGGCCGTGAAGGTCTTGCCGGCGCCGGTCGCCATCTGGATCAGCGCCCGCGCGCGATCTTCGCCCAGGGACTTCTCCAGACCGGTGATCGCGTCGATCTGGGCGAGGCGCAGGCCGTTGGGCTCCAGTACCGGCAGCTGACGCAGAGCCGCGCGGAACGTGAGGGCGCCCGGTGTCCCCTCGGCACGCCGCATCCACGCGGCCACCGTCTCGGGCCGGTGGAACGAGAAGACCTCGCGGGAGCGGGCGTCGGGGTCGAGGCGGTTGATGAAGTACGTCTCGGTGCCGGTGGTCGCGTACCGGAACGCGAAGGGCTCCGCCTCGCGCCAGACCGCGAGGCGGTGCTCCTTCAGGACTCCGGACGCGTAACGGTCGTTCTGCTCGACGGCGCTGGACAGGTGGTCGCCCTCGCGCTTGGCCTCGACCACGCCGACGATGTGCCCGTCGACGTACAGGACGTAGTCCGCGCGGCCGGTCGCGAGGGTGAACTCGCGGACCGCCACACCCTGACCCGCCTCCGGGTTGACCTGGTCGCGGTCCTGCACGACCCAGCCGGACGCGCGCAGCATCCCGTCGATGGCGTCGCGGGCCTGCACCTCGTTGAGCGGGGCCGGCCGCTGCGCACGGTGGATGATCGCCTCGCGGCGCTTGGCGTCCACCTGCCGGGGCTGCTGACGGGCAGCCTCGTACTTCGCCTGCTGAGTGGTACGCAGCTCATCGATCTGTGAGGTCAGCTGCTCGACGCGGGCCAGCAGCTCGCTCTTGTTCGCGTCGGCGCTGGCGATGAGGTGCTCGGCCTCGGCCCGCGCCTTGCGCTCGGCTTCGAGAGCGTCGCTGGACTCGGCGAGCCTGGTCCGGGCCTGGGTGAGCGCCTTGCGGTGGCCGTCGAGGGCCTCCCGCAGTTCGGCCAGCTCGGCCGGGTCCGTGACCTGTGCGCTGTCACCGGGATCGGTGGGCGGTACGAACTCCGCGACCGTCCGCCGCCCCTCGATGGCGTCGTGGAACCAGAGGCAGAGTTTGTAGCAGACGCGTACGGCGGCCAGAGCCTTCGCCGTGTCGAAGAGGTGGCTGTGCGCGGCCTTGTTCCGGTCGCGCCGCAACCGGTCGAAGTCGTCACGGATCTCGGGGACCAGCACTCCGGCACGGGTCAGCGCGACCAGCCGGTCGATCTGCCGGTCGCCCTCGATCCGCATGCCGATGCGGGTGATCAGCTCCTCGGCGAGGACCTCACCGAACTGGCCGGCCTGTACGAGGGACGAGTTGGGGTGGGTGAACACCGTGGCCTCGGCCGAGGCGCCGTAGAGGGAGAGCAGGGGCTGGTGCTGGTAGAGGACACCGAAGTTGGGTGACCCCTTCGCGAAATCCCGGAGCCTGTCGTCCACGTGGTGTCCCCCGAATGCTGCTGGTCTGCGGGTAGCCATGGTGCGAACACAAAAAGACCCCCCGAACAGTAGCGAAACTGTTTGGAGGGCCTCTGTGGCACTTCCTGCGAAGTGCCCCCGGCAGGATTCGAACCTGCGCACACGGCTCCGGAGGCCGTTGCTCTATCCCCTGAGCTACGGGGGCGTGTCGTTCGCGTTGCGGCGACGGGTTGAACACTACCAGCTTCCTTGGGGTGATCAGGAACCGATTTGGGCGGGAGAGGGAGGTCGGTCGCCCGGAGGGGGTGGAAGTGGCGAAAACCCGGACGCGGGGGCTTAGGGCGACCTACTCTCGAGTTGTGCCAGGCGCCTCGGGCCGGGTGCTTGTTGTCGACGACAACAAGGTCATCCGGCAGCTGATCAAGGTCAATCTCGAGCTGGAGGGCTTCGAGGTCGTGACCGCGAGCGATGGTGCCGAGTGTCTGGACATCGTTCACCGGGTGCAGCCCGATGCGATCACCCTTGATGTGGTCATGCCCCGGTTGGACGGGTTCGGGGCGGCCGCGCAGTTGCGGGCCGATCCGCGGACGCGGCACCTGCCCGTCGCCATCGTGAGTGCCTGCACCCAGCACGAGGTCGAGGCCGGGATCGCCGCCGGGGTGGACGCCTTCCTCGCCAAGCCCTTCGAGCCCGCCGAGCTGGTGCGCATCGTGCGCAGGCTCGTCGAGCGCAAGGACCGCCGTGAGCGGAAGGGCGCGTCGGCCGGCAGAGGGGCCTGAGGGTTCCTTTTGGTGTGGCCGGCCGGGGCGGTCGGAGGGGTCTGTTCCAGGGCCTGGTCCGGGGTCCGTTCACATGGGTGTTCACATGGCGAAACCGGGTGCGGGCCGACGGGGCTTCTCCCCTAGGCTGGGCGACGTGATCCCCGCCGACCTCTCTCGTGCCGTCGTACACGCCGTGCGCCGTGCCGTCGAGAGCGGCGAGCTGGGCGGTGGGTGCGTGCCCGAGCGGGTCGTCGTCGAGCGGACGCGGCCCGGCGGGGTGGGGGAGTACGCCACCCCCGTCGCCTTCCACGTGGCCAAGGGGTCCGCCCGCGTTCCCCGTGACGTGGCGGACGTGCTGGCACGGCTGCTCGCCGAAGAGCCCGGGATCGCACGCGTCGACGTCACCGGAGCCGGGTTCCTGAACTTCACCCTCGCCGCCCGCTCCGAGGCCGCCCTCGTACGGGAGGTCCTGAGCGCCGGAATCCGGTACGGGTACGCGGACGGCGGCGCCGAGGCCGACCCCTTCTGCTGGGCTCCCCACGTCGGGCCGCGCGAGCGGGCCGTCCGTGAGGCCGTCGGGCGGATCATGAGGTCCCAGGGGCAGGCGCAGGGACAGGGCTCCGGGGTCACCCCCTTGGCCCCCGTCGCCCGGCGCGACGGCGACGTGATCGCCGTCTACGGGCAGGACGCCGCCCGCTGGGCCATGCTCTGCGTCCCGGCCCGGGAGACCCCCGCCTTCACGCCCGGCCTCCTCGTCCAGGACGAGTCCAACGAGCTCTTCCGGGTGCGGTACGCCCACTCCCGCGCCCGTGCCCTGAGCCGCAACGCCGACCAGCTCGGGTTCCGGGCCGAGGCGGGTGAGGAGACGGGGAGCCACGAGCTGGTGCGCGTGATCGCCGAGTACCCGCTCGTCCTCGAAGCCGCCGCGCACCACCGTGCCCCCGAGCGCCTCGTCCGGCACCTCGTCAGCGTCGCCGACGTGCTCCTCGACCACCAGCACCACGTCCTGCCCCGAGGGGACGAGAAACCCTCGGCCGCCCACCGCGCCCGGCTGGCCCTCGCCGAAGCCGCCGGCACGGTGCTGGCCGGCGGCCTGGCCCTGCTCGGCGTAGACGCCCCCGACTTCCTGTGACCCGCGAAGAGAGATTCCGATGAGCCGTTCCGCGCACCCCGCCGGGCCCCGCCACGCCGACGTCCTGCCCGAGGGCCACTACGCCCCGCCGCCCGCCGACCTGAACGTGCTGGACGAGAAGGTCTGGGCGCGCACGGTCACCCGCGGCGACGACGGGGTCGTCTCCGTCGGCGGGATCGAAGTGACCCGGCTCGCCGAGGAGTTCGGGACCCCCGCCTACTTCCTCGACGAGGAGGACTTCCGCGCCCGCTGCCGCGCCTGGGCGCACGCCTTCGGCAAGGACGCGGACGTCTTCTACGCCGGCAAGGCGTTCCTCTCCAAGGCCGTCGTGAAGTGGCTGAAGGAAGAGGGGCTGAACCTGGACGTGTGCTCCGGCGGTGAACTGGCGACCGCCCTCGCCGCCGAGATGCCCGCGGAGCGGATCGCCTTCCACGGCAACAACAAGTCGGAGGGCGAGATCCGGCGGGCCGTCACCGCCGGCGTCGGGCGGATCGTGCTCGACTCCTTCCAGGAGATCGCCCGCGTCGCGCACATCGCCCGTGAGCTGGGCGTGCGCCAGCCCGTGCAGATCCGCGTGACCGTGGGTGTGGAAGCCCACACGCACGAGTTCATCGCGACTGCGCACGAGGACCAGAAGTTCGGCATCGCCGTGGCCGACGGCTCCGCCGCCGAGGCCGTCCGCCGCGCCCTGGGGCACGAGAGCCTCGACCTGCTCGGGGTCCACTCCCACATCGGCTCCCAGATCTTCGACATGGCCGGCTTCGAGGTGTCCGCCAAGCGGGTCATCCAGCTGCTGGCCGCCGTACGCGACGAGCACGGCGTCGAGCTGCCCGAGATCGACCTCGGCGGCGGCCTGGGCATCGCCTACACCTCCGCCGACGACCCGCGCGAGCCGCACGAGATCGCCAAGGCCCTCACCGAGATCGTGGCGCGGGAGTGCGAGAGCGCCGGGCTCAAGGCGCCCCGCATCTCCGTCGAGCCCGGCCGCGCGATCGTCGGCCCGACGGCGTTCACCCTGTACGAGGTGGGCACGATCAAGCCCCTCGAAGGCCTGCGCACCTACGTCTCCGTCGACGGCGGCATGTCCGACAACATCCGCACCGCCCTCTACGACGCCGAGTACGGGGTCACCCTCGTCTCCCGCGTCTCCGACGCCGAGCCCATGCTGGTCCGCGTCGTCGGCAAGCACTGCGAGAGCGGCGACATCGTGGTGAAGGACGCGTTCCTGCCGGCCGACCTTGCGCCCGGGGACCTCCTCGCCGTGCCCGCCACCGGGGCGTACTGCCGCTCCATGGCCAGCAACTACAACCACGCCCTGCGCCCGCCCGTCGTCGCGGTGCGCGACGGCGGGGCGCGGGTGATCGTCCGGCGCGAGACGGAGGAAGATCTCCTGCGTCTCGACCTCGGATGATTCCCATATTTCTGGGAAAAGCCCCCGGACCCCCAAAATAGGTATCTCAACGGTGTCTCACTCAATGGACCGAGGATGGAAAGTCCTGTCCATTGAGTGAGACTGGTTCAGGACCCGCGCGCAATCCGCGCACGGGTTACGGATGGAAGATCGAAAGGCGTAGGTCGAATGATGCGTACGCGTCCGCTGAAGGTGGCGCTGCTGGGCTGTGGAGTGGTCGGCTCAGAGGTGGCGCGCATCATGACGACGCACGCCGACGATCTGACAGCCAGGATCGGCGCGCCCGTCGAACTCGCCGGCGTGGCTGTGCGCCGTCCCTCCAAGGTGCGCGAGGGCATCGACCCGGCGCTCGTCACCACCGACGCCACCGCCCTCCTCAAACGCGGTGACATCGACGTGGCCATCGAGGTCATCGGCGGCATCGAGCCCGCCCGCACGCTGATCACCACCGCCTTCGAGAACGGCATCTCCGTCGTCTCCGCGAACAAGGCGCTGCTCGCCCAGGACGGCGCCGCGCTGCACGCCGCGGCCGAGACGCACGGGCTCGACCTCTACTACGAGGCCGCCGTCGCCGGCGCCATTCCGCTGGTCCGCCCGATGCGCGAGTCCCTCGCGGGCGACAAGATCAACCGCGTGATGGGCATCGTCAACGGCACGACGAACTTCATCCTCGACAAGATGGACTCGAGCGGCGCCGGCTACCAGGAGGCCCTCGACGAGGCCACCGCCCTGGGCTACGCCGAAGCCGACCCGACCGCCGACGTCGAGGGCTACGACGCGGCCGCCAAGGCCGCGATCCTGGCCGGCATCGCCTTCCACACCAGGGTCCGCCTCGACGACGTGTACCGCGAGGGAATGACCGAGGTCAGCGCCGCGGACTTCGCCTCCGCCAAGCGCATGGGCTGCACCATCAAGCTCCTCGCGATCCTGGAGCGCGCCGCGGACGGCCAGTCCGTCACCGCCCGCGTGCACCCGGCGATGATCCCGCTCAGTCACCCGCTCGCCTCCGTCCGCGAGGCGTACAACGCCGTCTTCGTCGAGGCCGAGGCGGCCGGGCGGCTCATGTTCTACGGGCCCGGCGCGGGTGGCGCCCCGACCGCGTCCGCGGTCCTCGGCGACCTCGTCGCGGTCTGCCGCAACAAGCTCGCCCAGGCAACGGGGCCCGGCGAGTCGGCGTACACCCAGTTGCCGGTCAGCCCCATGGGGGATGTCGTCACCCGCTACCACATCAGCCTCGATGTGGTGGACGAGCCGGGCGTCCTCGCCCAGGTGGCGACCACCTTCGCGGAGCACGGTGTCTCGATCGACACCGTACGTCAGCAGGGACGTCCTGAAATTGGCGGCGAGGCCTCCCTCGTCGTCGTCACCCACCGCGCACCCGACGCCGCCCTCTCCGGGACCGTCGAGGCGCTGCGGAAGCTGGACACCGTGCGCGGTGTCGCCAGCATCATGCGTGTTGAAGGGGAGTAAGGACCCATGAGCAGCAATCGCACCCACCAGTGGCGCGGCATCATCGAGGAGTACCGGGACCGCCTGCCGGTGACGGACACGACCCCGGTGGTCACGCTCCGCGAGGGTGGCACTCCCCTCGTCCCCGCCCAGGTGCTCTCCGAGCGCACGGGCTGTGAGGTGCACCTCAAGGTGGAGGGCGCCAACCCCACGGGGTCCTTCAAGGACCGCGGCATGACGATGGCCATCACCAAGGCCAAGGAGGACGGCGCCAAGGCCGTCATCTGCGCCTCCACGGGCAACACCTCCGCCTCCGCCGCGGCCTACGCGGTGCGCGCCGGCATGGTGTGCGCGGTGCTCGTGCCCCGCGGCAAGATCGCGCTGGGCAAGATGGGCCAGGCGCTCGTGCACGGCGCGAAGATCCTGCAGGTTGACGGCAACTTCGACGACTGCCTGGACCTGGCCCGCGCACTGTCCGACAACTACCCGGTGGCGCTGGTCAATTCCGTCAACCCGGTCCGCATCGAGGGCCAGAAGACGGCCGCGTTCGAGATCGTGGACGCGCTCGGCGACGCCCCCGACATCCACGTCCTGCCGGTGGGCAATGCGGGCAACATCACCGCGTACTGGAAGGGCTTCAAGGAGTACAAGGCCGACGGCCCGGCCTCCCGTACGCCCCGCGTCTGGGGTTTCCAGGCCTCGGGCTCCGCGCCGATCGTGCGCGGCGAGGTCGTCAAGGAGCCGCACACCATCGCCACGGCGATCCGCATCGGCAACCCGGCCTCCTGGGACTACGCCCTGCAGGCCCGGGACGAGTCGGGCGGCTTCATCGACGAGGTGACGGACCGCCAGATCCTGGCCGCCTACCGCCTGTTGGCCGCGCAGGAGGGCGTCTTCGTCGAGCCCGCCTCGGCCGCGTCCGTGGCCGGCCTGCTGAAGGCCGCCGAGGCCGGTCTCGTCGACCCCGGCCAGAAGATCGTGTGCACCGTCACCGGCAACGGTCTGAAGGACCCCGACTGGGCGGTCGCCGGCGCTCCGCAGCCGGTCACCATTCCGGTGGACGCCGAGGCCGCGGCCGCCCGTCTCGGCCTGGTCTGACCCCTGGCGCGGGGAGGTCGGGGCCCCGGCCCCGGCCTCCCGGCCCGCCGCCCCGTTGCCGGATTCCGGAAATCCGCGGAATCCGGCAACTCGGCCCGTACGACACCAAAAGTCAAGGCGGAACCGGGGAAGACCGCGACACGCATCGTGCGCCTCCTGTGCGCCCTATGTCGCGAGAGAACCTTCCTTCGATACGCTGTACTTACATCCGCCACCGCGCATATGACGCGGTGCTGCCCCAAGGGCCTTCGGGTGTCGTACGTTCTCCAGTACATTCGCAGCGAAGATCCCGCACCGACACCAGATCTCGCACAGTCACAAGGAGTGTCATCGACCGATGGCAGGTCCAGCGTTCCGCGCCGCCGCCGTACGGGTGCGCGTCCCCGCCAGCAGTGCCAACCTCGGCCCCGGCTTCGATGCCCTCGGCCTGGCCCTGGGGCTCTACGACGACGTGGTCGTCCGGGTCGCCGACTCCGGCCTGAACATCGACATCGCGGGTGAGGGTGCCGACACCCTCCCGAGGGACGAGAGCCACCTCCTCGTACGTTCCATGCGCACGGCCTTCGACCTGCTGGGCGGGCAGCCGCGCGGCCTCGAGGTCGTCTGCGCCAACCGCATCCCGCACGGCCGCGGCCTCGGCTCCTCGTCCGCCGCGATCTGTGCCGGCATCGTCGCCGCCCGCGCCGTGACCATAGGCGGCGAGGCCAGGCTCGACGACGCGGCGCTGCTGGAGCTCGCCACCGAGATCGAGGGCCACCCCGACAACGTCGCCGCCTGTCTGCTCGGCGGCTTCACCCTGGCCTGGATGGACGGGGGCAGTGCCAAGGCGATCCGGATGGACCCCGCCGATTCCATCGTTCCGGTGGTCTTCGTTCCGTCCAGGCCCGTTCTGACCGAGACCGCGCGGGGACTGCTGCCGCGCACCGTGCCGCACGTGGACGCGGCCGTGAACGCGGGCCGTGCCGGCCTGCTCGTGGAGGCCATGACCAGGCGTCCCGAGTTCCTGCTGCCCGCCACCGAGGACCGGCTGCACCAGGACTACCGGTCCCCCGCGATGCCCGAGAGCGTGGCGCTCGTGGGCCGGCTGCGGGGGGACGGCATCCCCGCGGTCATCTCCGGCGCGGGCCCCACGGTCCTCGCGCTGGTCGACAACGACGCGGCCGACAAGGTCGCGCAGCTCGCGGGCGAAGGGTGGGCGGCCAACCGGCTCGCACTCGACGCCGCGGGCGCGAGCGTCCTTCCGCTGGGCGCCCAGGGCGGGCAGTCCGTGTCGTGACGACACGGCCCGCCGGGGTGGGCGGCCGGGCAGGCCGCCCACCTGCGGAAGGGGCTATTGCCGGTGATTGAGAGGGGGAATAACTGTTGGATCCGGTAGTGTTAGTCTCAAGTGCGCATCCGAAGTCGCCATGGCTCGGTGCTCAGTGTCCCCATCCGGGACCACCTTTCTTCCGGGAGCCTCCCCGACTGCTTTGATCGCTGCCAGCAGTTTCGGGCACGCTCCGGAATCGGCGTGACATTCCCACGCTTCCAGCTCGGGGGCTTCTCGCCGGAACCACCCACGCACGTTTCTCTCCGCCGTACATCGATCGGCGGACCACCGCCCCGGCTGCGGTCCATGACCCATCAGGTCATGCTCCGTCGTCGGACAGCACAACCGGTCGCCGAGCCAGACAGGCCGACGTCCGCTCCAGGGAAGGACCCTTCGTGAGCGACACCACCGATCTGATGGGCGCTGCCGACACCAACGTCGACACCAGTGCCCCCGCCGCGGGCGCCGCACCCAAGCGCCGCCGCTCCGGCACCGGCCTTGAGGGCATGGTCCTGGCCGAGCTGCAGCAGGTCGCGTCGGGCCTCGGGATCAGGGGCACCGCGCGGATGCGCAAGAGCCAGCTGATCGAGGTCATCAAGGAGGCGCAGGGCGGCAGCGCCCCCAAGGCCGCGGCCCCCGCCGCCGACGCCGCCGAGGCCAAGCCGAAGCGCCGCGCCACCAGCAAGGCCCGTACGGGCGAGGCCGCCGCCCCGGCGCCCGCCGCCGAGAAGCCCGCCGTCCAGGCGCAGATCGACATCCCGGGTCAGCCGGCAGGCGGCCCCTCCCGCGCGAGCGAAGCCGAGCGTGGGGGAGAGGACGCACCGGTCGGCGAGCGCCGCCGCCGTCGGGCGACCGCGCCCTCCGGCAGCCCGGAGTCCTCGGCACCCGCCGTCGTGGCGGTCGAGCAGAAGACCGAGGCCGCTCCGGCTGCCTCGGCCGAGCCCCAGGCCGAGGCGGCGACCGCCGTCACCGCCCAGGGCCAGGCGCAGGAGGCCGGCGAGGGCCGTACCCGCCGTGACCGCCGTGACCGCGGCGAGCGCGGTGACCGTGCCGAGCGCGGTGACCGTCCCGAGCGGGGCGAGCGCCAGCAGAGCCGCCGCGAGCGCGGCGCCAAGGCCGACGACCAGGGCCAGGGCGGTCAGGGTCAGGGCGGTCAGAGCCAGGGTCAGGGCCAGGGCGGCGGCCGGCAGGACCGCGCCGACCGTCAGCAGCAGGGTGGCCGGGGCCAGGGTCAGCAGGGTCGTCAGGACCGTCAGGACCGTCAGGACAACGGCCCGCAGGACGACTTCGACGGTGAGGACGGCCGCCGTGGCCGTCGCGGCCGCTACCGCGACCGCCGTGGCCGTCGTGGCCGCGACGAGTTCGCGCCGAACGAGCCGCAGGTCGCCGACGACGACGTGCTGATCCCCGTCGCGGGCATCCTCGACATCCTCGACAACTACGCGTTCATCCGGACCTCGGGCTACCTGCCCGGCCCGAACGACGTGTACGTCTCCCTCGCCCAGGTCCGCAAGGCGGGTCTGCGCAAGGGCGACCACACCACCGGTGCGGTCCGCCAGCCCAAGGACGGCGAGCGCCGCGAGAAGTTCAACGCCCTCGTGCGTCTGGACTCCGTCAACGGCATGGCGCCCGAATCCGGCCGCGGCCGCCCGGAGTTCCAGAAGCTGACCCCGCTCTACCCGCAGGACCGGCTCCGTCTGGAGACCGACCCGGGGGTGCTGACCACCCGCATCATCGACCTCGTGTCGCCGATCGGCAAGGGCCAGCGAGGCCTGATCGTGGCCCCGCCGAAGACCGGCAAGACCATGATCATGCAGGCGATCGCCAACGCGATCACCGTCAACAACCCCGAGTGCCACCTGATGGTCGTCCTGGTCGACGAGCGTCCGGAAGAGGTCACCGACATGCAGCGGTCGGTCAAGGGCGAGGTCATCTCCTCGACCTTCGACCGCCCGGCCGAGGACCACACCACCGTCGCCGAGCTGGCCATCGAGCGCGCCAAGCGTCTCGTCGAGCTCGGTCACGACGTGGTCGTCCTGCTGGACTCCATCACCCGTCTGGGCCGCGCGTACAACCTCGCGGCGCCCGCCTCCGGCCGCATCCTGTCCGGTGGTGTCGACTCGACCGCGCTGTACCCGCCGAAGCGCTTCTTCGGTGCGGCGCGCAACATCGAGGACGGCGGTTCGCTGACCATCCTGGCCACCGCGCTCGTCGACACCGGCTCGCGCATGGACGAGGTGATCTTCGAGGAGTTCAAGGGCACCGGCAACATGGAGCTCAAGCTCGACCGCAAGCTCGCCGACAAGCGCATCTTCCCGGCCGTCGACGTCGACCCGTCGGGCACCCGCAAGGAGGAGATCCTCCTCAACAGCGAGGAGCTCGCCATCGTCTGGAAGCTGCGCCGGGTGCTGCACGCGCTCGACTCGCAGCAGGCGATCGAGCTGCTTCTCGACAAGATGAAGCAGACGAAGTCGAACGCCGAGTTCCTGATGCAGATCGCGAAGACGACCCCGGCCGGCAAGAACGACGACTGACCGGGTCCGCCTCACCGAAGCCGCCCCCGCCGCACCCGCGGCGGGGGCGGCTTCGTGTCGTCACGCCCCACGGTTTCCGCGTTCGGGGCCTGTGCGACCTTCGCCACATTCGTGCCTCGGAATGAACCCCTGAGCAGGCTCGTACGTTCTCGATCCGAACCCCGGGTGGCCGCGGCGTCACGCGCTGTCGACCCCCGTCGAGGGGAGCCGCCCCCGGGGTTCCGTACGCCCCGCGCGCCGTGGAACCCTGGAACGCACTCGTCCGTCTGAGTGAGAGATACAGCGGGCAACGCATGCAGGACTGAGGAGAGCATGAGCGAGGAAACCAAGGGCCGCGGCCGGCGTGCCGTCACCCGGCGCCGCCGGAAACCGCCGCAGCGCCGCCGCGCCCTCACCGTCGCCGCGTGGACCGCAGCGGGTGTCGTCCTGCTCGGAGGCGGTGGCCTCGGCTGGTTCTACTTCAAGCTCAACGGCAACCTGAAGACCGTCGACATCGACCAGGCCCTCGGCAAGGACCGCCCGCCCAACGTCGACAACGGCTCCATGGACATCCTCGTCCTCGGCTCCGACTCCCGCGACGGGGCCAACAGCGAATACGGCGCGGACGACGGCGGCTCCGCCCGCTCCGACACCGCGATGATCGTCCACCTCTACGACGGCCACAAGCAGGCCAGCGTCGTGTCGATCCCGCGCGACACCATGCTCCCCAGACCCGCGTGCGCCGTCGGCAAGGGCAAGACCGACCCCGGCAGCAAGCGCGCGCAGTTCAATGAGGCCTTCACCATCGGCGGGGCCGCCTGCGCGGTCAAGACGGTCGAGACGATGTCGGGGATCCGTATGGACCACTACATCGAGGTCGACTTCACCGGGTTCAAGAAGATCATCGACAACCTCGGCGGGGTCGAGCTCACGACCACCAAGCCGATCAAGGACCACGGCAGCCACCTCGATCTGCCGGCCGGCTCCCACAAGCTCAACGGCGAGCAGTCCCTCGGCCTCGTCCGCACGCGCAAGAGCGTCGGCGACGGCGGCGACCTGGGCCGAATACAGCTGCAGCAGGCCTTCATCAAGGCGCTGATCAAGCAGGTCAAGGGCGTCGGCGTCTTCGACAGCCCGAAGAAGCTCTACGGCCTCGCCGACTCCGCGACGAAGGCGATCACCACCGACAAGGCCCTCGGCGACGTGAAGGCCCTCGCGGGCTTCGCGCAGGGCCTCCAGGGCATCGGCGCGGAGAACATGCACATGATCACCCTGCCGGTCGGGCAGGACCCGCTCGACAAGGACCGCGTGGTGGCCCTGCCCAAGGGCTCCAAGATGGTCTGGGACGCCCTGCTGGCCGACCAGCCCATCCCCGCCGCCGCCACCGAGAACTCCACCGGGGACAAGAGCGCGGCCGGCTCCATCGTCCAGTGACCGCTCCCGCCCGACCCGGCCGGAATAGATGCGAGGCCTTCCCCGTTGAGGGGAGCGTCCTCAGAATTTTGACAGGCGGCCCGGTCCTGGCAGACTGGTCTGTCGGCCCCGGTTCACGCAGTGCGCAATTCGGCTCCTGCGACCCGGCGCCCTCCCGAATCTAGGAGACACCTTGAAGCGCGATGTTCACCCCGAGTACGTCGAGACCCAGGTCAGCTGCACCTGTGGCGCGTCGTTCACCACCCGTAGCACCCTGACCGAAGGCACCATCCGTGCCGAGGTCTGCTCCGAGTGCCACCCGTTCTACACGGGCAAGCAGAAGATCCTCGACACCGGTGGCCGTGTGGCCCGCTTCGAGGCCCGCTTCGGCAAGGGTGCGGCCAAGAAGTAGCGCGACCCAGGCGCCGGTCACCGGCCGCCCCCTGACTTCGCGGGGGCGGCCGGACCGGCGCCTTTGTCGTCGTTCAGCCGAACCAGCCCATTTTTGACTTTCACCACAGGAGCACCCGATGTTCGAAGCGGTCGAGGAACTGGTCGGCGAGCACGCCGATCTTGAGACGAAGCTCGCCGACCCTTCGGTCCACTCGGATCAGGCCAACGCGCGCAAGCTCAACAAGCGCTACGCGGAGCTGACCCCGATCGTCGCGACCTTCCGTGCGTGGAAGCAGTCGGCCGAGGACATCGAGACGGCCAAGGAGCTGGCGGCCGACGACCCGGACTTCGCCGCCGAGGTCAAGGAACTGAGCGCCCAGCGCGAAGAGCTCACCGAGAAGCTCCGCCTGCTGCTCGTCCCGCGCGACCCCAGCGACGACAAGGACGTGCTCCTGGAGGTCAAGGCCGGCGCCGGCGGCGACGAGTCCGCCCTGTTCGCGGGCGACCTGCTGCGCATGTACCTGCGCTACGCCGAGCGCGTGGGCTGGAAGACCGAGATCATCGACGCCACCGAGTCCGAGCTCGGCGGCTACAAGGACGTCCAGGTCTCCGTCCGCACCAAGGGCGGCAACGGCGCGACCGAGCCCGGCCAGGGCGTCTGGGCCCGCCTGAAGTACGAGGGCGGCGTGCACCGCGTGCAGCGCGTTCCGGCCACCGAGTCGCAGGGCCGCATCCACACCTCCGCCGCCGGCGTGCTCGTCACCCCGGAGGCCGAGGAGGTCGAGGTGGAGATCAACATGAACGACCTCCGCATCGACGTGTACCGCTCGTCCGGCCCCGGCGGCCAGTCCGTCAACACCACCGACTCGGCCGTGCGCATCACGCACCTCCCGACCGGTGTGGTCGCCTCCTGCCAGAACGAGAAGAGCCAGCTCCAGAACAAGGAGCAGGCCATGCGCATCCTGCGCTCGCGCCTGCTGGCCGCCGCCCAGGAAGCCGCCGAGCAGGAGGCCTCCGACGTGCGCCGCAGCCAGGTGCGCAGCGTGGACCGTTCGGAGAAGATCCGTACGTACAACTACCCGGAAAACCGGATCTCGGACCACCGGACCGGTTTCAAGGCGTACAACTTGGACCAGGTGCTCGACGGCGACCTCGACTCGGTCATCCAGGCCTGCGTCGACACGGACTCCGCGGCCAAGCTCGCCGCCGCGCACTGATCCGGCCCGACCCCGTCCGCCCCCCGCACCACCCCCCCGTACGACAGCAGCCCGGAGGACCAGCGTGAACTTGCTGCTTGCCGAGGTGGCCCAGGCCACCCAGCGGCTGGCCGCCGCCGGCGTGCCCTCTCCGCGTTTCGATGCGGAGGAGCTCGCGGCCTTCGTGCACGGCGTCAAGCGGGGGGAACTGCACCACGTCAAGGACGCGGACTTCGACGCCCGCTACTGGGAGGCCGTCGCCCGCCGCGAGGCCCGCGAGCCGCTCCAGCACATCACCGGCCGTGCCTTCTTCCGCTACCTGGAGCTCCAGGTCGGCCCCGGGGTGTTCGTGCCCCGGCCCGAGACCGAGTCGGTCGTGGACTGGGCCATACAGGCCGTCCGGGCGATGGACGTCGTCGAACCGCTGATCGTGGACCTGTGCACCGGCTCCGGCGCCATCGCCCTCGCCATGGCCCAGGAGGTGCCGCGCTCGCGCGTGCACGCCGTGGAACTGTCCGAGGACGCCCTGCGCTGGACCCGCAAGAACGCCGAGGGCTCCCGGGTCACCGTCCACCAGGGCGACGCGCTGAGCGCGCTGCCCGAGCTGGACGGCCAGGTCGACCTGGTGATCTCCAATCCGCCGTACATCCCGCTCACCGAGTGGGAGTACGTGGCTCCGGAGGCCCGCGACCACGACCCCGAGATGGCGCTGTTCTCCGGTGAGGACGGTCTCGACACCATCCGCGGGATCGAGCGCACCGCGCACCGGCTGCTGCGGCCCGGCGGCATCGTCGTCATCGAGCACGCCGACACCCAGGGCGGGCAGGTGCCGTGGATCTTCGCCGACGAGCGCGGCTGGGCGGACTCCGCCGACCACCCCGACCTGAACAACCGTCCGCGCTTCGCGACCGCCCGCAAGGCGATGCCGTGACCGGCGCGACCCCCCTTTCCGCCACCACCCCGCTGTACGAGGAGGCCCGCTGATGGCCCGGCGATACGACTGCAACGACGCGACGGACCGCAAGACCGGTCTGCGTGAAGCGGCATCCGCCGTACGCCGCGGCGAACTCGTCGTGCTGCCGACCGACACCCTCTACGGGATCGGCGCGGACGCCTTCAGCAAGGAGGCCGTCGGCGACCTGCTCGCCGCCAAGGGCCGGGGCCGCAACATGCCCACCCCCGTTCTCATCGGGTCCCCGAACACCCTGCACGGCCTCGTCACCGACTTCTCCGAGCAGGCCTGGGAGCTCGTCGACGCCTTCTGGCCGGGCGGGCTCACGCTCGTTGCCAAGCACCAGCCGTCGCTGGCCTGGGACCTGGGGGAGACCCGCGGGACCGTCGCCGTACGCATGCCCCTGCACCCCGTCGCGATCGAGCTGCTGACGGAGGTCGGTCCGATGGCGGTCTCCTCCGCCAACCTGTCCGGGCACCCGGCGCCCGAGGACTGCGACGCGGCGCGCGCCATGCTGGGCGACTCCGTCTCCGTGTACCTGGACGGCGGCCCGACGCCCAGCACCCTGCCGTCGTCGATCGTCGACGTCACCGGGAAGGTTCCCGTCCTGCTGCGTGCGGGGGCGCTGACCGCCGCGCAGCTGCGGGAGGTCGTACCCGACCTCGAGGTGGCCCCGTGAGCCCTGAGGGGCGTGGCATAGCCAGGGGGCACCGGCCGCCCGCGGCCGGGGGAGACTCCTTCCGCATACTCCACGTCAGCACCGGCAACGTGTGCCGCTCGCCGATCACCGAGCGGCTGACCCGGCACGCCCTGACGCACCGGCTGGGCGCCCTCGGTCTCGTGGCCGGCGACCTCATCGTCGAGAGCGCGGGCACCTGGGGCCACGAAGGGGCCCCGATGGAGGCGAACGCCGCCGCCGTCCTCGCGGACTTCGGCGCCGACGCCACCGGCTTCACCGGGCGCGAGCTGCTGGACGAGCACGTCATACGCGCCGACCTGGTGCTGACGGCCACGCGGGACCACCGGGCGCAGGTCATCTCCATGGGCCACTCGGCGGGGCTGCGGACCTTCACGCTGAAGGAGTTCACCCGTCTCGTGCGGGCGATAGACCCGGCGACGCTGCCGCCGCTCGACGACGGCATGGCCGAGCGTGCCCGTGCGCTGGTACGGGCCGCCGCCGCACTGCGCGGCTGGCTGCTGGCACCTTCCGCCGACGCGGACGAGGTGTACGACCCGTACGGGGCGCCGATCACCTTCTTCCGCTCGATCGGCGACGAGATCAACCAGGCCCTGGACCCCGTGGTCACGGCGCTGACGGGCGTCACCGCCCCGCGCTGACCCGCCCCGCGCTGACCGGGCAAGGAGGGCCGCGACCGGACCCTGGACCCCGTGGTCACCGCCCTGACGGGCGCCACCGCCCCCACTCCGGCCCCACGGGCGGCGAGCCACGCCGACGGCGGTGGCGCGGGCGGGCACGCGGAGGGGGCCGGGGCTATCGTGGCTGGTACCTGACGGGTCGCCCCTGGAGCCGCGCCATGAGCGTCATCACCCCGGCCACGGACCTGCTGCGGCAGCAGGATCCGCAGATGGCCGACGTCCTCGCGGGGGAGCGGCAGCGCCAGGCCGAGACCCTGCAGCTCAGCGCCGCCGAGAACTTCACCTCGCCCGCCGTGCTCACCGCCCTCGGTTCCGCCCTCGCCAACAAGTACGCCGAGGGGTACCCGGGCGCCCGCCACCACGGCGGCTGCGAGTACGCCGACCTCGCCGAGCGGGTGGCCGTGGAACGGGCCAAAGCGCTGTTCGGGGTCGAGCACGCGAACGTACAGCCGCATTCCGGCTCCTCCGCCGTCCTCGCCGCGTACGCCGCGCTGCTGCGCCCCGGCGACACGGTCCTGGCGATGGGGCTCGCGTACGGCGGGCACCTCACGCACGGCTCGCCAGCGAACTTCTCCGGCCGCTGGTTCGACTTCGTCGGGTACGGGGTCGACGCCGCCACCGGTCTCATCGACTACGCGCAGGTGCAGGAGCTAGCCCGTACGCACCGGCCGAAAGCCATCGTGTGCGGGTCGATCTCCTACCCCCGCCATCCCGAGTACTCGGCGTTCCGGGAGATCGCCGACGAGGTGGGGGCCTACCTCATCGCCGACGCCGCGCACCCGATCGGGCTGGTCGCGGGCGGGGCCGCGCCGAGCCCCGTCCCCTACGCGGACCTGGTGTGCGCGACCACGCACAAGGTGCTGCGCGGCCCGCGCGGCGGGATGGTCCTGTGCGGCGCGGAATTCGCGGAGCGCGTCGACCGGGCGGTGTTCCCCTTCACCCAGGGCGGCGCGCAGATGCACACCATCGCGGCGAAGGCGGTGGCCTTCGGGGAGGCGGCCGGACCGGCCTACACGCGGTACGCGCACCGGGTCGTGGCCAATGCCCGCGCCCTGGCCCGGGCCCTGGAGGACCGCGGCTTCACGCTCACCACCGGTGGCACGGACACCCACCTGATCAGCGCCGATCCCGCGCGGCTCGGGATCGACGGGCCGACGGCCCGCGGCCGGCTCGCGGCCGCCGGGATCGTCCTGGACACCTGTGCGCTGCCGTACGGGGACCAGCGCGGGATCCGTCTCGGCACTGCGGCGGTGACCACGCAGGGGATGGGGGAGCCGGAGATGGTCCGGATCGCCGGGCTGTTCACGGCCGCGCTGCGCGGCGGGGCGGCCGCGCGGACCCGTAAGGAAGTCGCCGAGCTGACCGGTGGATTTCCCCCGTATGGGGATTGAAGGGGCATGCTGCGCTTACCGCAACCAGTAAGGGGTACCCGCGCGTCCTCTTGACCGGAGACATCGCGGCTAATGTGTGGGGCTGAGATGGCCGGCGATACATCTGGGGCAGCCAGTGCGTGAATATCTGCTGACGCTTTGCGTCACGGTCGCGGTGACCTACCTGCTGACCGGGCCCGTGCGGAAGTTCGCGATCGCGGTCGGCGCCATGCCGGAGATCCGTGCCCGCGACGTCCACCGCGAGCCGACGCCACGGCTCGGCGGTATCGCCATGTTCGGCGGTCTGTGCGCGGGGCTGCTGGTCGCCGACCACCTGCGCAACCTCAACGGGGTCTTCGAGCTGTCGAACGAGCCCCGGGCGCTGCTCTCCGGCGCCGCGCTGATCTGGCTGGTCGGCGTCCTGGACGACAAGTTCGAGCTTGACGCGCTGATCAAGCTCGGCGCGCAGATGATCGCCGCCGGTGTGATGGTCATCCAGGGTCTGACGATCCTGTGGATCCCCGTCCCCGGCATCGGCACGGTCGCGCTCACCCAGTGGCAGGGCAACCTGCTCACCGTCGCCCTCGTCGTGATCACCATCAACGCGGTGAACTTCGTGGACGGCCTGGACGGCCTGGCGGCCGGCATGGTCTGCATCGCGTCCGCGGCGTTCTTCCTCTACGGCTACCGGATCTGGTTCGGCTACGGGATCGAGGCGGCCGCCCCCGCGACGCTCTTCGCCGCGATCCTGATGGGCATGTGCCTGGGCTTCCTGCCGCACAACATGCACCCGGCGCGGATCTTCATGGGCGATTCCGGCTCGATGCTGATCGGCCTGGTGCTGGCCGCGTCGACCATTTCCATCACGGGGCAGGTGGATCCGGACACGATGGCCCTCTTCGCGGGTGGTGAGCGCAATGCGACCCACGCGATGCTGCCCGCCTTCATCCCGCTGGTGCTGCCGCTGAGCATCGTCGCGATTCCGATCGCGGACCTGGTGCTGGCGATCGTGCGGCGCACCTGGAAGGGCCAGTCGCCCTTCGCCGCGGACCGTGGTCATCTGCACCACCGGCTCCTGGAACTCGGGCATTCCCACAGTCGCGCCGTACTCATCATGTATTTCTGGTCGGGGCTGATCGCATTCGGAGCGGTGGCCTATTCGGTTCATTCCACGTCGATGTGGATCGTCCTCGGCATCGCCGCGCTGAGCGGGCTGGGACTCGTACTGCTCCTGCTGCCGCGGTTCACCCCGCGGGCGCCGCGCTGGGCGGAGGTGCTGGTGCCGCCGCGCTACCGGCACGCGGAGCGGGCGGCGGAGGCGGCCGTACGGGAGGACGCGGGGACGGAACCGGAGCCGGCGCGGCCGATCGCGGCCGGAGTCTCGGGCGTCAACGGCGCTACCGCCATTGGCCCCCGTTCGCGCTTCCCCGACCGGCGGAAGGCTGGATCCGCACGCTGACGGACGGGACGCATGTCCGACATGAACGCCCTTTACCAGACAACCCGCTGGGGAGTCGCGCACACACGCGCGGGGTCACTCTCATGTGTGACAGTCAGCACACCGGACAGGTAAAGCTCTCATCAAATAGTTTGTGATACCGTTCACTAAACCCGGCGACAGAGCCGAAGGACCGTAGTGCGACGGTCCATTGGCCCGAGGCTCTCACTCGGACCGGGCTTACGCTCGTCCCGTACGAGTCCCGTGCCCCCACCACCACGCGGAGCAAACCGCCATGCGGTCAGATGACGTCCGATCCCTCCTGCAAACCGCCGTACCCACCGCTGCAGCCGGCGCAGTAGCCGCCGTGATCAGCGCGTTGGTCGTAGGCGGCAAGGGGGCCGTCGGGGCCATCGTGGCGACCGTGGTCGTGATTCTCTTCATGGGCATCGGATTCGTGGTTCTGCAGCGCACCGCGAAATCACTTCCGCACCTGTTCCAGGCCATGGGTCTCATGCTCTACGCGGCCCAGATCCTGTTGCTCTTCGTCTTTCTCGCCGTGTTCAAGAACACGACGCTGTTCAACCCCCGGGCGTTCGCGATCACGCTTGTGGCCACCACCCTCGTGTGGATCGGCGCACAGACGCGCGCTCACATGAAAGCCAAGATCCTCTACGTAGAGCCCGACTCGTCGAAGACCGAAAAGCCCGAAAATCCGGGGTCGAAGTCGTGAGGGGTAGGGCCGGGATAAGGGCACGTTCGAGATCCTGCTATCGTCCGGTTCCAACTGCGGCACTGCGGGCGCGGGCATCTGAGCTGATCGCCTGTTCCATCGCGAGGCTCGATGCCTGACTGCCGCCCCCACATCCGTTACACCAGTCCAGTGCCGAACCGCGGCTGTGCGCCGCGCCGACACAACGAGGTTGCCGTACCTATGCGCCACGCTGAAGGAGCCCGCGGTGAGTGCTGACCCGACTCAGGTGCTCGCCTTCGAGACCGACTGTCACATCTTCGACGGATGTGGCTTCCCCGGCCCGGGCCTGCACTCGTTCCTCTTCGAGCCGCTCTGGGGCGAAGCCGGCACCACCAGTGCTTACTTCAACAAGCCGATGCTGCTGGCCCTGCTGGGCTCGATCATCATCGTGGGCTTCTTCTGGGCCGCCTTCGGCAAGCCGAAGATGGTCCCGGGCAAGCTCCAGATGGTCGCCGAGGCCGGCTACGACTTCGTCCGCCGCGGCATCGTCTACGAGACGCTCGGCAAGAAGGAGGGCGAGAAGTACGTCCCCTTCATGGTCTCGCTGTTCTTCTTCGTCTGGATCTTGAACGTCTGGTCGATCGTCCCCGTGGCCCAGTTCCCGGTGACCGCGATCATCGCGTACCCGGCCATCCTGGCCCTGATGGTCTACTTCGTGTGGATGTCGGTCACCTTCAAGCGCCACGGCTTCGTCGGCGGCCTGAAGAACCTCACCGGCTACGACAAGAGCCTCGGCGGCGTCCTGCCGCTCATCATGGTCATCGAGTTCTTCTCGAACGTCCTGGTGCGCCCGTTCACCCACGCGGTCCGACTGTTCGCGAACATGTTCGCCGGTCACACCCTGCTGCTGCTCTTCACGATCGCCAGCTGGTACCTGCTGAACGGCATCGGCATCGCCTACGCGGGTGTCTCGTTCGTGATGGTCATCGTGATGACCGCCTTCGAGCTCTTCATCCAGGCCGTCCAGGCGTACGTCTTCGTCCTCCTGGCCTGCAGCTTCATCCAGGGCGCGCTCGCCGAGCACCACTGAGCCAGGCCCGCCCCCGCTCAGCCCCCATTCGTCCGGTGGCCAACCCCCACCGGTCCGTGAAAGAGAAGGAAGAACTGGCATGTCCCAGACCCTTGCCGCCGTCACCGGCTCCCTCAGCTCCGTTGGTTACGGTCTCGCGGCCATCGGCCCCGGCGTCGGCGTCGGCATCATCTTCGGTAACGGCACCCAGGCCCTCGCCCGTCAGCCCGAGGCTGCCGGCCTGATCCGCGCCAACCAGATCCTCGGCTTCGCCTTCTGTGAGGCGCTCGCCCTCATCGGTCTGGTCATGCCGTTCGTCTACCCGAGCTCCTGATCTTCGGTCTCGACGAACAGTCCATTAGACGAAAGGCACTGATGTGAACCTCATGGTTCTGGCGGCCGAGGAGATGGAAAACCCCCTCATCCCGCCGATCCCCGAGCTCGTCATCGGTCTGATCGCCTTCGTCATCGTCTTCGGCTTCCTCGCGAAGAAGCTCCTCCCGAACATCAACAAGGTTCTGGACGAGCGCCGCGAGGCCATCGAGGGCGGTATCGAGAAGGCTGAAGCCGCTCAGACCGAGGCCCAGAGCGTGCTGGAGCAGTACAAGGCCCAGCTCGCCGAAGCCCGGCACGAAGCCGCGCGCCTGCGCCAGGACGCGCTGGAGCAGGGCACTGCGCTCAAGGAAGAACTGCGCGCAGAGGGCCAGCGGCAGCGTGAGGAGATCATCGCTGCCGGCCACGCCCAGATCGCCGCGGACCGCAAGGCCGCGTCTCAGGCGCTGCGTCAGGACGTGGGCAAGCTCGCCACCGACCTGGCCGGAAAGCTCGTCGGCGAGTCCCTGGAGGACCACGCCCGGCAGAGCCGCACGATCGACCGCTTCCTCAGCGAGCTTGAGGAGAAGGCCGAGGCGGCCCGATGAACGGAGCGAGCCGCGAGGCGCTGGCCTCCGCGCGCGAGCGTCTCGACGCGCTGACGGACAACACGTCCGTCGACGCGGCGAAGCTCGCCGGTGAGCTGGCAGCCGTCACCGCGCTGCTCGACCGTGAGGTCTCGCTGCGTCGGGTCATCACGGACCCGGCGCAGTCCGGCGAGGCCAAGGCCGAGCTGGTCGGCCGGCTGCTGTCCGGCCAGGTGGGCGGGGAGACCCTCGACCTGGTGTCGGGCATGGCGCGGTCGCGCTGGTCGCAGTCCCGCGACCTGGTGGACGCGCTGGAGGAGCTGGCGGCCACCGCCGACCTCACCGCGGCCCAGCAGGGCGGCGCGCTCGACAACGTCGAGGACGAGGTGTTCCGGTTCGGCCGGATCGTCGCCTCGAACACCGAGCTGCGCTCCGCGCTGACCGACCGTGCGGCCACCGTCTCCGCCAAGGGCGAGCTGCTGCGCAGCCTGCTCGGCGGAAAGGCGAACCCGGTCACCGAGCGCCTGGTCACCCGTCTTGTCACGCACCCGCGTGGACGTAGCCTGGAAGCGGGACTGGAGTCCCTTTCCAAGCTCGCCGCCGAGCGCCGGAATCGTATGGTCGCCACCGTGACCAGCGCGGTTCTGCTCAGCGACGTGCAGAAGCAGCGTCTCGGCGCGGTGCTGGCCAAGCTGTACGGCCGCCAGATGCACCTGAACCTCGACGTGGACCCCGCGGTCCTCGGCGGGATCACGGTGCGGGTCGGCGACGAGGTCATCGACGGCACCATCGCGGACCGCCTCTCCGAGGCGACCCGTCGCATGGCCGGCTGACCTCAGCCAGCAATAGAACAAAAGCATTCCTAGCGGCCCGGTTGGGCCGTGCAGAACTTGCAGAAGATTCCTGGGGGTCGCCCCCAGACCCCTAAGAAGCTTCAGGCCCAACAAGGAGAGCAGGGAACCCAGATGGCGGAGCTCACGATCCGGCCGGAGGAGATCCGGGACGCACTGGAGAACTTTGTCCAGTCGTACCAGCCGGACGCGGCCTCGCGCGAGGAGGTCGGAACGGTCAGCGTTGCCGGCGACGGCATCGCGAAGGTGGAGGGCCTGCCCTCCGCCATGGCGAACGAGCTGCTGAAGTTCGAGGACGGCACCCTCGGTCTCGCCCTCAACCTCGAGGAGCGCGAGATCGGTGCGGTCGTCCTCGGCGAGTTCAGCGGTATCGAGGAGGGCCAGCCGGTGCAGCGCACCGGTGAGGTGCTCTCCGTCGGCGTCGGCGAGGGCTACCTCGGCCGTGTCGTCGACCCGCTCGGCAACCCGATCGACGGTCTCGGCGAGATCGCGACCGAAGGCCGTCGCGCCCTGGAGCTGCAGGCTCCGGGCGTCATGGTCCGCAAGTCGGTCCACGAGCCCATGCAGACCGGCTACAAGGCCATCGACGCCATGGTGCCCGTCGGCCGCGGCCAGCGTCAGCTGATCATTGGTGACCGTCAGACGGGTAAGACCGCTCTGGCCGTCGACACGATCATCAACCAGCGCGACAACTGGCGCTCGGGCGACGTGAACAAGCAGGTCCGCTGCATCTACGTCGCCATCGGCCAGAAGGGCTCGACCATCGCGTCCGTTCGCGGCGCCCTGGAAGACGCCGGTGCGCTCGAGTACACGACGATCGTCGCCGCCCCGGCGTCCGACCCGGCCGGCTTCAAGTACCTGGCGCCGTACACCGGTTCCGCCATCGGCCAGCACTGGATGTACGCCGGCAAGCACGTCCTGATCATCTTCGACGACCTGTCGAAGCAGGCCGACGCCTACCGCGCCGTGTCGCTGCTGCTGCGCCGCCCGCCGGGCCGCGAGGCCTACCCGGGTGACGTCTTCTACCTGCACTCCCGTCTGCTGGAGCGCTGCGCGAAGCTGTCCGACGACATGGGTGCCGGTTCGATGACGGGTCTGCCGATCGTCGAGACCAAGGCGAACGACGTGTCGGCGTTCATCCCGACCAACGTCATCTCCATCACCGACGGCCAGTGCTTCCTGGAGTCCGACCTGTTCAACGCGGGCCAGCGCCCGGCGCTGAACGTCGGTATCTCGGTCTCCCGCGTCGGTGGCTCCGCCCAGCACAAGGCGATGAAGCAGGTTTCCGGCCGTCTGCGCCTGGACCTCGCCCAGTACCGCGAGCTGGAGGCGTTCGCCGCCTTCGGTTCCGACCTGGACGCCGCGTCGAAGGCCTCGCTGGAGCGCGGCAAGCGTCTGGTCGAGCTGCTGAAGCAGGGCCAGTACCAGCCGATGCCCGTCGAGGAGCAGGTCGTCTCCGTCTGGGCCGGCACCACCGGCAAGATGGACGACGTCCCGGTCAACGACATCCGTCGCTTCGAGTCGGAGCTGCTGGAGCACCTGCGCCGCGAGCGCAAGGACCTCCTCACCTCCATCGCCGACGGCGGCAAGATGTCGGACGACACCCTGTCCTCCATCGCGGACGCCATCGCCGGCTTCAAGCAGCAGTTCGAGACCTCGGACGGCAAGCTCCTGGGCGAGGACGCGCCGGCCGTCAACGTCTCCAAGTGACGACGGAAGGGACCTGACTCATGGGAGCGCAGCTCCGGGTCTACAAGCGTCGCATCCGTGCCGTCACGGCGACCAAGAAGATCACCAAGGCGATGGAGATGATCGCCGCCTCGCGCATCGTCAAGGCGCAGCGCAAGGTGGCGGCATCGATGCCGTACGCGACCGAGCTCACCCGTGCGGTGACCGCGGTGGCGACCGGCTCGAACACCAAGCACGCCCTGACGACCGAGGTCGAGCAGCCGACCCGTGCCGCGATCCTGCTCATCACGAGCGACCGCGGTCTGGCCGGCGGCTACTCCTCGAACGCCATCAAGCAGGCGGAGCGGCTCACCGAGCGGCTGCGCGGCGAGGGCAAGGACGTCGACACGTACATCGTCGGCCGTAAGGGCCTGGCCTACTACGGCTTCCGCGAGCGCAAGGTCGCGGATTCGTGGACCGGCTTCACCGACAGCCCGGCCTACGCCGACGCCAAGCGCGTCGCCGGGCCGCTGATCGAGGCCATCCAGACGGAGACGGCCGAGGGCGGCGTCGACGAGCTGCACATCGTCTACACGGAATTCGTGTCGATGATGACGCAGAACCCGGTCGACGGCCGGATGCTGCCGCTCAGCCTCGAAAAGGCTCAGGAGGAGGACGGCGCGAAGGGCGAGATCCTTCCGCTGTTCGAGTTCGAGCCGTCGGCGGAGGACGTCCTCGACGCCCTGCTGCCGCGCTACGTCGAGAGCCGTATCTACAACGCACTGCTGCAGTCGGCCGCTTCCGAGCACGCCGCCCGCCGCCGCGCGATGAAGGCGGCCACCGACAACGCCGGAGACCTCATCAAGAGCCTCTCCCGGCTTGCCAACGCGGCCCGCCAGGCCGAAATCACCCAGGAAATCAGCGAGATCGTCGGTGGCGCGAGCGCCATGGCTGACGCGACCGCGGGGAGTGACAAGTAATGACGACCACTGTTGAGACGGCCGCCGCCACGGGCCGCGTCGCCCGGGTCATCGGCCCGGTCGTCGACGTGGAGTTCCCCGTCGACGCCATGCCCGAGATCTACAACGCGCTGAAGGTCCAGGTCGCCGACCCGGCCGAGGACGGCGCGCTCAAGACCCTGACCCTTGAGGTCGCGCAGCACCTGGGTGACGGCCTCGTCCGTACCATCTCGATGCAGCCGACCGACGGTCTGGTCCGCCAGGCCGCGGTGACCGACACGGGCGAGGGCATCACCGTCCCCGTCGGTGACTTCACCAAGGGCAAGGTGTTCAACACCCTGGGTGAGGTGCTCAACTACCCCGAGGCGAACGCCGAGGTCACCGAGCGCTGGCCGATCCACCGCAAGGCCCCTCGCTTCGACGAGCTTGAGTCGAAGACCGAGATGTTCGAGACCGGCGTCAAGGTCATCGACCTTCTCACCCCGTACGTCAAGGGTGGAAAGATCGGTCTGTTCGGTGGTGCCGGTGTCGGCAAGACCGTTCTGATCCAGGAAATGATCTACCGCGTCGCCAACAACCACGACGGTGTGTCGGTGTTCGCGGGCGTCGGTGAGCGTACCCGTGAGGGCAACGACCTCATCGAGGAAATGGCCGACTCCGGCGTCATCGACAAGACGGCGCTCGTCTTCGGCCAGATGGACGAGCCGCCGGGCACGCGTCTGCGCGTCGCCCTTGCCGGTCTGACCATGGCGGAGTACTTCCGCGATGTGCAGAAGCAGGACGTGCTCTTCTTCATCGACAACATCTTCCGGTACACCCAGGCGGGTTCCGAGGTGTCGACCCTGCTCGGCCGTATGCCCTCCGCGGTGGGTTACCAGCCGAACCTGGCCGACGAGATGGGTCTCCTCCAGGAGCGCATCACCTCGACCCGTGGTCACTCGATCACCTCGATGCAGGCGATCTACGTCCCCGCGGACGACCTGACCGACCCGGCGCCGGCGACCACCTTCGCCCACCTCGACGCGACGACGGTTCTTTCCCGTCCGATCTCCGAGAAGGGCATCTACCCGGCCGTGGACCCGCTGGACTCGACGTCCCGCATCCTCGACCCGCGGTACATCGCGGCGGACCACTACGCCACGGCGATGCGCGTCAAGGGGATCCTGCAGAAGTACAAGGACCTCCAGGACATCATCGCGATCCTCGGTATCGACGAGCTGGGCGAGGAGGACAAGCTCGTTGTCCACCGTGCCCGTCGTGTCGAGCGCTTCCTGTCGCAGAACACCCACGTCGCCAAGCAGTTCACCGGCGTGGACGGTTCGGACGTTCCGCTCGACGAGTCGATCACCGCGTTCAACGCCATCTGCGACGGTGACTACGACCACTTCCCCGAGCAGGCGTTCTTCCTGTGCGGTGGCATCGAGGACCTGAAGGCCAACGCCAAGGAGCTGGGCGTCTCCTAGTCGGCCGCGTTCTACGGAACGCAGTCTTCGAAGAACGAAAAGGAGAGGGGCGGGGTACGTCCCGTCCCTCTCCCCACGCCCATTAGAATTTGACCCAACACCCGGCTGAACCGCCGGGTGGTGACCCGAGGAGCCACCTTGGCTGCTGAGCTGCACGTCGAGCTGGTCGCGGCGGACCGCAATGTCTGGTCCGGCGAGGCCACCCTTGTTGTCGCCCGCACCACGTCCGGCGACATCGGCGTCATGCCCGGTCACCAGCCGCTTCTCGGTGTGCTGGAATCGGGCCCGGTGACCATCCGTACCAGCGAGGGCAACACCGTTGTCGCCGCGGTGCACGGCGGATTCATCTCGTTCGCGGACAACAAGCTGTCCCTGCTGGCCGAGATCGCCGAGCTCGCGGACGAGATCGATGTCCAGCGGGCGGAGCGGGCACTGGAGCGCGCGAAGTCGGAGGCCGACGCGGCCGCCGAACGTCGCGCCGATGTCCGGCTGCGCGCGGTGACGGGGCACTGAGTCCCGTACCGAAGAGTTTGTGACCTCAGCCGCGGTCCGTGCTGGAATTTTCCAGACCGGGTCGCGGCTGAGGCGATGCGGATCCGTTTTGTGTTTTGCGGGATTTCGATGAGCGAGGAGGTCGGTGAAGATGCTCCTCGCTCTGCTTGTGAGCGGCCTGGTCGTAGCCCTGGTGGTGATCGGGCTGTTTGTCTTCGGCCTGCGCCGCAGACTCATCCAGCGTTCCGGCGGCACCTTCGACTGCAGCCTGCGCTGGGGCATGGCCGAGGAGCCGGACGTCTCCGGCAAGGGCTGGGTCTACGGGGTCGCCCGCTACAGCGGTGACCGGATCGAGTGGTTCCGGGTGTTCTCGTACTCCCCGCGCCCGCGCCGGCTGCTGGAGCGTTCCTCGATCGAGGTGCTCGCCCGCCGGGCGCCCGAGGGCGAGGAGGAGCTGGCGCTGCTGTCCGACGCGATCGTGCTCGGCTGTTCCCACCGGGGGACGCGCCTGGAGCTGGCGATGAGCGAGGACGCGCTGACCGGGTTCCTGGCCTGGCTGGAGGCGGCGCCTCCCGGCCAGAGGGTGAACGTCGCGTAGGACACGCGGAAGAAGCCGGGGGGACGGGGGCGGACCCGTCCCCCCGGCTTCGTCGTGTCCCGGGGGTCGCGGTTACTGCAGGCCGGTGTGGACGGCGTTGGCGAGCTCGCCGTTCGCGGTGTCGCCGCTGAACTCCCAGAAGAAGGCGCCCTTGAGGCCCTGCTGCTTGGCCCAGGACATCTTCCCGGCGATGGTGGCGGGGGTGTCGTAGCTCCACCAGTTGCCGCCGCACTTGGCGTAGGCGGTGCCGGCGACGGTGCCGGTGGCGGGGCAGCTGCTCTTGAGGACCTTGTAGTCCTCGATGCCCTGCTCGTAGGTGCCGGGCGCGGGACCGGTGGCGGTGCCGCCGGGGGCGTCCTGGGTGACCCCGGTCCAGCCGCGGCCGTAGAAGCCGATGCCGAGGTTGAGCTTGGAGCCGGGGATGCCCTTGCCCTTGAGCTTGGTGATGGCGGCCTCGGAGTTGAAGCCGGCGATCGGGATGCCGGCGTAGGAGGTCAGCGGGGAGTGCGGGGCGGTCGGGCCCTTGGCGTCCCAGGCACCGAAGAAGTCGTACGTCATGACGTTGTAGAAGTCGACGTACTGGGCGGCGCCGCCGTAGTCGGCGAGGTCGAGCTTGCCGCCGTTGGAGCCGTCGGCGGAGATCGCGGCGGTGACCAGGCTGGAGCCGCCGAACTTGGCGCGCAGGGCCGACATCAGGTTCTTGAAGGAGGCGGCGCCACTGGTGTCGCAGGACAGCCCGCAGGCGTTCGGGTACTCCCAGTCGATGTCGATCCCGTCGAAGACGTCCGCCCAGCGGGGGTCCTCGACCAGGTCGTAGCAGGACTGGGCGAAGGCGGCCGGGTTCTGGGCGGCCTGGCCGAAGCCGCCGGACCAGGTCCAGCCGCCGAAGGAGTAGATGACCTTGATGTTCGGGTACTTGGCCTTCAGCTTGCGCAGCTGGTTGAAGTTGCCGCGCAGGGGCTGGTCCCAGGTGTCGGCGACGCCGTCGACGCTCTGGTCGGCGGTGTAGGCCTTGTCGTAGTCGGCGTAGGAGTCACCGATGGTGCACTTGCCGTTCTGGACGTTGCCGAAGGCGTAGTTGATGTGGGTGATCTTGGCCGCCGTGCCGGAGGTGACCAGGTTCTTCACGTGGTAGTTGCGCTGGTAGACGCCCCAGTCCGTGAAGTATCCGAGCTTGACCCTGGCGCCCGGGTCGGGGCCGGGGCCCGGGTCCGTGCCGCCGCCGCCCGGGGTGGTGACGGAGAGGGCGCCGGAGGAGGGGCCGGTCTGGTCGGCGGTGTCACGGGCGGTGACCGTGTAGCCGTACGTGGTGCCCTTGGTCAGGCCGCTGTCGTTGAAGGTGGTCCCGGTGACGGTGGCGATCTTGGTGCCGCCCCGGTAGACGTCGTAGTTCTTGACGCCCTTGTCGTCGGTGGCCGCCGACCAGGACAGGGTCAGCGTGGTCTCGGTGACTCCCGTGGCGGTGGGAGTGCCGGGGGCCGAGGGCGGGGCGTCGGTGGGGGTGGTGCCGCCCTCGCAGGAGCCGCCGTTGACCTTGCAGCCGGCAGGGGCGCCGGGGCCCGCCCCGTTGAAGCCGAAGCTGGCGGTGGCGCCGGGGGCGAGGGTGCCGTTCCAGCCGACGTTCTTGGCTGTCCAGTGGGTGCCGGAGCCGGTGACGGTGGCGTCCCAGGCGGAGGTGACCGAGGTGCCGGAGGGGTAGTCCCACTCCACGGTCCAGCTGCTGAGCGTGGTGGTGCCGGTGTTCTTCACCGTCCACTTGCCCTCGAAGCCGGAGCCCCAGTCGGAGACCTTGGTGAAGGTGGCGGTCGCCGAGGCGGCGGCCTGCGCGGGGCCGGCGAGGCCGACGAGGCCGGCGACGGGCAGGGCGAGGGCGGCCGCCGTGGCGGCCAGCCTCCGGAACAGGCGGATGCGTCGTGGGGGTGCTGTGCTCAAGGGTGCTCCTCCGTAGGTCCGTAGCAGTCGCGGGGCCGACTGCTGCATGGGGGTGGGACCTGCGCCGCCCGTGAGCACGCGGTGTCGTGGGCCGGGACCCTTGACATGGCACGCTCACCACAGTGTTGCGGTGAGAGTAGAAAGGTCTGGACCAAGCGTCAAGAGGTCCAGACCTCACCTCCGGTGTCGGTCTGGAACCCCAACTCCCGCGCCAGTACGGCCGCTTGGACCCGACTGCGCAGCCCCAGTTTGTTCAGGAGGCGGCTGACGTGCGTCTTCGCCGTCGCCTCCGCCATGTCCAGCCGGACGGCGATCTCCGCGTTCGACAGACCCGCGCCCAGTGCACCGAGCACTTCCCGCTCGCGTCGCGTCAGCGACTCCACCGCCGCCGCCGTCTCCGGGCGCACGGAGCCGGGGACCGGCCGCGGCGTCGCGAACTCGGCGATCAGGCGGCGGGTCACCGCCGGGGCGATCAGCCCCTCGCCGCGCGCCACCGTCCGCACCGCCGTGATCAGCTCCGCCGCGTCCGTGTCCTTCAGCAGGAAGCCGGAGGCCCCCGCGCGCAGCGCCCCGAAAACGTACTCGTCCAGGTCGAAGGTGGTCAGGACGAGCACGTCGGCCAGCCCCTCCGCGACCACCTGGCGGGTGGCCGAAACCCCGTCCAGACGCGGCATCTGCACGTCCATGAGGACGAGGTCCGGCCGCAGCTCGCGGGCCAGGCGCACCGCCTCCTCGCCGTCGGCCGCCTCGCCCACCACCTCGACGTCCCCGGCGCTGCGCAGGATCAGCACGAGGCCGGCCCGTACCGCGCTCTGGTCCTCGGCCACCACGACCCTGATGCTCATTCCCGTACCGCCTTCTCCTCGGCGGGCAGGACCGCCCGCACCCGCCAGACGGGACCCGCCGGGCCCGCCGTGAACGTGCCGCCGAGCAGTTCCGTCCGCTCGCGCATGCCGATCAGCCCCGCCCCGGAGCCGGGGGCGCGGGGGCCGGACCGCTCTCCGTAGGGGGAGTCCACGCCCACCGTCAACAGCATCCCGTCGTTCTCGTGGGCCACCCTGACCGCGACCGTGCCGGGGGCCGCGTGCTTGAGGGCGTTGGTCAGCGACTCCTGCACGATCCGGTACGCCGCCAGCTCCACCGGGGCCGGCGGCGCCGGCCCGTCCGTCCGGGCGTCGTCCAGCACGAAGTCCAGCCCGCTCGCCGCCCCGTTGGTGCGGGCCTGCCCGACCAGTGCGTCCAGTCCGTCCAGCGAGGGCACGGCCACCGCCTCCTGCCCGGCGCCCGCATCGCGCAGCAGACCGATCAGGCGGCGCATTTCGGCCAGTCCTTGGACGCTGTTCTCGCGGATCACCCCGAGGGCCTCCCGGCTGGTGGCGGGGGAGTCGATGGACAGTGCGGCGGTGGAGTGGATGGCTATCGCCGAGAGGTGGTTGGCCACCATGTCGTGCAGCTCCCGGGCCATCCGGGCCCGCTCGCCCGCCACCGCCTGCGTACGGTCCATCTCGGCCAGCAGCGCCGTCTGCTCGGCGCGCAGCCTGGCTGCCCCGGCGGCCTCCCGGTGGTTGCGCAGGGTGGCGCCCGTCAGCGCGGGGGCGAAGCTGACGATGCCGGCGACGATGCCGATCAGCAGGGCCTGCGGGGTGCGCAGCCAGGCGAGGGCGGCGACGGTGACGACGACGGTGAACAGGCCGGTGCCGACCGGCAGCCGGCGGGCCATGGCGGGCTTGCCGTAGACCACGGCCGCGTACATCAGGTCGGTGAAGATCACGACGGTGGCCAGGTTGCCCACGGTGAACTGGTCCGCGATCACCCCGAGGGTGCCGACGGTCAGGGTGAGGTTCGCCAGCGTGCGGCGCACCAGTTCCAGGGAGCCGAGCACCAGCAGCGGGACCAGGGCCGCCCAGTCGGGCAGGAAGTGCCGGTAGCCGGTGCTGTGGACCCCGAGCGACCACAGCAGCAGGCCGGTGAGCACACTGGCGACCGCGAGCAGGACGTCGTCGCGGTGCGGGGGAGGGATCTTGGGGAGCACGGCCCCATCCAACAGGGCGGGCGGGGCCGGTGCCTCGCCATGGGGGCGGAGGAGCCGCTACACCGAAGGATGCAGTCGGCTTTCGTCACGGAGGACGAGGTGGCGGCGCCCGTCGGCCGGGACGCTGGAGGGGAACCGTCATCCCGCCCTACCGGAACGGAGTGTGCGCCGTGCTCGTCGCCCTGATCATCGCCTGCGAGGTCGGCTTCTGGGTGCTGCTCGCCGGCGGACTGGCGCTGCGCTACCTCGCCGGGATGCCGCGGCTGGGGGCCGCCGTCCTGCTGTGCGAGCCGCTGCTGGAGCTGGCCCTGCTGGCCGCCTCCGTCGTCGACCTCGCGAACGGCGGCGAGCCGGGCTGGAGGCACGGCCTGGCCGCCCTCTACCTCGGTTACACCGTCGGCTACGGGCACTACACGCTGAAGTGGCTCGACCGGCACGCCGCCCACCGCCTCGCCGGTGGCCCGAAACCGCCGGGCGCGAAGTACGGCCGGGAGCGCGCGGTCCACGAGTGGAAGCTGTGGACGCGGACCCTGGCGGGCGCCGCCGTCGCGCTCGCCCTGCTCCAGGCCGGCGTCTGGTACGTCGGCGACGCCGCCGACACCGGTGCCCTGCGGGCCTGGCAGTCCGTGGCCCTGCGGGTCCTGGGCATCCAGGCGCTGATCGCCGCGACCTACTCGATCTGGCCGCGCAAGGCCCCGGCGGGCGCGGGCCCGGCGGCCGGTGAGGCGGAGGCCCTGGCCGGAAAGGACCGTTAGGCCCTGTCGCCTGGGCCCTAGCGCTCGCCGCCGGGCACCCACAGCACGTCGCCGATCTCCTTGTTGGCCGTGCGGGCCAGGATGAACAGGAGGTCGGAGAGACGGTTGAGGTAGGTGGCCGTCAGCGGGTTCATCACCTCGCCGTGCTCCTCCAGCGCCGCCCACGTCGAGCGCTCGGCGCGACGGACCACCGTGCAGGCCTGGTGCAGCAGGGCCGCGCCGGGGGTGCCGCCGGGCAGGATGAAGCTGCGCAGCTTCTCCAGTTCCTCGTTGAAGGCGTCGCAGTCGGCCTCCAGCTTGTCGACGTAGAACTGCTCCACGCGCAGCGGCGGGTACTGGGGGTCCTCCACCACCGGCGTGCACAGGTCGGCGCCGACGTCGAAGAGGTCGTTCTGGATCCGGACGAGCACCTTCACGACCGGGTCCGGCAGGGAACCCAGCGCGATGGCGGTGCCGATCGCGGCGTTGGCCTCGTTGGTGTCGGCGTACGCGGAGATGCGCAGGTCGGTCTTGCGCGTACGGCTCATGTCGCCGAGGGCGGTCGTGCCCTGGTCGCCGGTACGGGTGTAGATACGCGTCAGGTTCACCATGCGGCCAGCGTAGTGCGGGGCCGCCGGGGACCCGAACGGCAGCCGCCCGTCGGCGGCGGCGGGTGAACTGGGCGGCGGCGCACGGGTGCTGGGCCATACCAGTGTGATGTCCGTCATCTGAGACGTGACGCGTGTTACTTCACGGTCACACCGTCCCTCACGGGCGCTAGTCTCCGCCGGAGAGGCCATGAGACTGGCCCGCATGGGAAACGAGGGGTGTGCAGTGGCTGGGAAGCTCGCCGTCATCGGTGCCGGACTGATGGGTTCCGGGATCGCTCAGGTCTCCGCTCAGGCGGGTTGGGACGTCGTCCTGCGGGACGTCACCGACGCCGCGCTGACCCGTGGTACCGACGGGATCAAGGCCTCGTACGACCGGTTCGTCGCCAAGGGCAGGATGACGGCCGAGGACGCCGAGGCGGCGCTCGCCCGGATCACGACCACCACCGACTTCGACGCGGTCGCCGACGTGGACATCGTCGTCGAGGCCGTCTTCGAGAAGATCGAGGTCAAGCACGAGATCTTCCGCACCCTGGACGAGCTGGTCCGCGAGGACACGGTCCTGGCCTCCAACACGTCCGCCATCCCGATCACCAAGATCGCGGCCGTGACGAAGCGTCCGGAGCGGGTCGTCGGCGCGCACTTCTTCTCGCCCGTGCCGATGATGCAGCTCTGCGAGCTGGTGCGCGGCTACAAGACGAGCGACGAAACCCTCGCCACCACCCGCGCGTTCGCCGAGTCCGTCGGCAAGACCTGCATCGTCGTCAACCGCGACGTCGCCGGATTCGTGACGACCCGTCTGATCTCCGCGCTCGTCGTCGAGGCCGCGAAGCTCTACGAATCGGGCGTCGCCTCCGCCGAGGACATCGACATCGCCTGCAAGCTGGGCTTCGGCCACGCGATGGGGCCGCTGGCCACCGCCGACCTCACCGGCGTCGACATCCTGCTGCACGCCACCAGCAACATCTACACCGAGTCGCAGGACGAGAAGTTCGCGCCGCCGGAGCTGATGCGCCGCATGGTCGACGCGGGCGACATCGGCCGCAAGAGCGGACAGGGCTTCTACAAGCACTGAGAACGACCGTTCGAATCTCCGCACCCTACGGGGTGAATTAGGTATCGGTTCGCTCACGGTCGGCAACTTCCCCGCCCGCGGGGCAGTCAGTTGCAGTGAGAGTTGCCGACCACGGATCAGTCGGACCAGACGCACGCAGGACAGCCGGGGAGTACACATGCACATCAGGGGCGACCACGCCGAACTCGCTGTCGGGGGTCGCCTCGACGTGCGCAGCGCGGCGGACGCCCGTACGGTCCTGCACACCGCCCTCGACGACGGCCACGGCGACCTCGTGCTCGACCTGACCGGACTGGACTCCTGGGACGCGACCGGACTCGGCGTGATCATGGGAGCCCACCGGCGGGCCGGGCGCAGCGGCCGGCGCCTCGTTCTGCGCGGGGTGCCGGACCGGATGCAGCGCCTCCTGGTGGCGACCCGGCTGCACCGGATCCTGGCGATCGAGGGCGGGCTGGAAGCGGAATCCCTGCCCCGGGTCTGAGCGGCCGTCCGCCCTTCCGCTCCCCTCCGCTGCGCCCCGGACGTAACCGGAGGAAACGTAACGGTCCGGTGGTGAAGACACCCCTGCGGTTCCCGCGCGCCCGGCCACGGTCTAGGGTTCGGGCGGAAACCGGACGAGTAGCGACAGCGGCGCGAGCGAAGGCCGGGCGTAATGACGGCGGCGACGGCGGCGCGCGCGACGCGATCGGGGGACTTGGTCATGGACCGTACGGACGGTACACAGGGGCAGCCCGAGCCGGGCGGACCGGCCGCGCACCAGCCCGCGGGCGGAACGGCCGGGTCGCCCCCGGCCACGCCGGCACCCGCCCGGATCGTGACCCTGACCGCGGGGGACTTCACCCTCGCCGTCAACCCCGTCGACGGCAGCGAGATCGAGCCCCTGCGCCCCACCGCGGCCCCCGCCGCCGGCCGTGGCCCCGCCAAGCGCGACGCGGCCTCCCGTGCCGCCCGCGACACCGCCGCGCGGCCCCCGGTGCTCCCGGGACCGCCCGTCCCCGACGTCCCCCTCCTGGGCCGTGACGGGGAACGGGAGCGGATCGTCCGGCTGCTGGGGCGCGGACGCTCCGTCCGGCTGACCGGGCCCGCCGGATCCGGCCGCTCCGCCCTCCTCGACGTGGTCGCCCGGGACTGCGCCGGCCTCGCCCCCGACGGCGTCGTCCGGCTGAGCGGGTACGGCCTCCAGCAGCCGGCCGAGCTGCTGTACGCCCTCTACGCCGCCGTGTACGAGGCCCCCGACCGGCGCCCCGACCGTACGGAACTCCTCGCGCGGGCCGGTGAGATCGGTGCCGTCGTCCTCCTCGACGACCTGGAGCTGGGCGGCGCCGGCCTCGACGAACTGCTGCGCGCCACCCCCGAATGCGCCTACCTGCTCGCCGCCGCCCCCGACACCAAGTCCCCCTCCGACGACGTGCACCTGGAGGAGGTCTTCCTCGGCGGCCTCGGCCGGGCCGACTGCGTGACCCTGCTGGAGGCGGGCACCGGCAGGCCGCTGACCGACGAGGAGACCGCCTGGGCGGGCGACCTGCGCTTCGCCTCCGAAGGGCTGCCGCTGCGCTTCGTCCAGGCCGCCGCCCTGCTGCGGCAGCGCGACGAGATCAACCGGATGTCCGCCCAGGACGAGGACGAGGAACCGGGCGTCTTCGAGGAACGCCCCCGCGACCCCGCCCACGTGCCGCTGCCCACCCTCGCGGAGGGCGCGGCCCCCGCCGAACTGCTGGCCTCCCGGGTCAGCGAGTCGGCACGGGCCGCCCTGCGGATCGCCTGCGCGCTGGGCGGCGAACTCCCGCACCACGCGCACCTGCCCGCGCTGGTCGGTGACACGCACGCCGACTCCGCCGTCGCCGAACTGCTGGGCTGCGGGCTGATCACCCCCGTCGGGCCGCGCCACCGCCTCGCGGAGGGGGTCGCCCGGCAGCTGGAGGAGGCCGGGTACGGGGACACCGCTGCCGAGGAGGCCCGTACCGCCGCCCGGCACTACGCCTGGTGGACCGGGCACGCCTCGGTGACCCCGGAGCGGGTCGCGGCGGAGGCCGACGCGGTGCTGGCCGCGCTGGCCGGGGCCGATGTGGTGGCGGCCGTACTCCTGGCCCGCACGGCGGCGCCGGCCTTCGCAGCCTTCCTGCACTGGGAGGCGTGGGAGCGGGTGCTGCGGGCGGGTGCGGAGGCCGCGCGGAAGGCGGGGGAGGTCGCCGAGCAGGCCTACTTCCACCACGAACTCGGTGTGCTCGCGCTGTGCGAGGGACGACTGGACCGGGCCCGTGCGGAGCTGGAGGCCTCCATCGGGCTGCGCGGCGCGCTCGCGGACAAGCGGGGGACGGTCGCGGGCCGGCGGGCCCTGGCACTGGTCACCGACCGGGAGGCGCTGGGGGTGGAGGTGTCGCCGCCGCTGCGGCTGGAGCCGCCGGTGAACCTCGCGGGGGCCGCTCCGGCGGCCTTCCCCGGGGCCGCGATACCGGCCCGGACGCAGGCTCCGGCCCTGGGTCAGGCCCCGACGGCCCCGACGGCCGTGACGGCCGTGACTGCGGTGACGGCCGTGACTGCGGTGACGGCGGTGACGGCCGTGACGTTGCCCGTCTCGATGGCGAAGTCAGACGCCGGCCCGGCCGCGGCGCCCGAGGCCCCCGAGGGTTCCGAGGCCGTCACCCGGATCACCCCGGTGATCGGGCGGCCGTCGTCGCCGACGTCCACGCCGACGACCCTGTCGCAGGTGTTCGAGGACGCCTTCCCGAAGCTCCCGCAGCCCGCGCCGGTTCCGACCGGCCCCGGCCGCTCGGAACCCGAACCGGCGGGGCGGCGCAAGACGGTGCTGCTGGCCGCCGCCGGCGCGCTCACGGTGGTCGCGCTCGGCACCGTCGTCGGCCTGGCGCTGGCCTCCGGGGACCCGGAGCAGCCGCAGGCCCCCGCCGTGTCCTCGACCCCGGACACCCCGCCGGCGGTCCAGCCGCAGGTGCCGGGCGGCGGAGGGAACGATCCCGCACCCGAGCCGGGCGCCTCCTCGCCCCCGCCGCCGTCGGCGCCTTCCGTACCCGAGCCGGGCACGGGGGAGTCCGGGAAGCCGACCCCGCCCGCCCGTACGACCGGTCCGCAGCGGCCCCCGGTGACCACCCCGCCCGCGACGCGGCCGACCCCGCCGACGAAGCCCCCGGCCTCCTCCGAGGCGCCGGTCACCCCGCCCCCGACGAAGCCGACCGACCCCCCGACGGCCACCGCGCCCGTGACGCCCCCGGCCACCTCGACGGCGGCCCAGTCCCCGACCGCGCCCCAGTCCCAGTCCCCGTCCGCGGCGGCGACGGCCTGACACGACGACGGCCCCCCGAGCGCTCAAGCTCGCTCGGGGGGCCGTCGCCCATGTCGCAAAGACCGGCTCAGAAGAGGCGGAGCTTGTCGTCCTCGATGCCGCGCAGGGCGTTGTAGTCGAGGACCACGCAGTCCATGCCCCGGTCGTTGGCGAGCACCCGTGCCTGCGGCTTGATCTCCTGGGCCGCGAAGATCCCCCGGACCGGTGCCAGGTGCGGGTCGCGGTTGAGGAGCTCCAGGTACCGGGTGAGCTGCTCGACGCCGTCGATCTCCCCACGGCGCTTGATCTCCACCGCCACCGTCGCACCCGACCCGTCCCGGCACAGGATGTCCACGGGGCCGATCGCCGTCATGTACTCGCGCCGGATCAGGGTGTAGCCGTCGCCCAGGGTGTCGATGCGGTCGGCGAGCAGCTCCTGGAGGTGCGCCTCGACGCCGTCCTTGATGAGCCCGGGGTCGGTGCCCAGCTCGTGGGAGGAGTCGTGGAGGACCTCTTCCATGGTGATGATGAGCTTCTCACCCGCCTTGTTGACGACGGTCCAGACGCCCGCGTCGTCTCCCGTCCCCTCCTTGAGGGTGCACGGGGGCGACATCCAGTTGAGCGGTTTGTACGCTCGGTCGTCCGCGTGGATCGAGACACTGCCGTCGGCCTTCACGAGGATCAGACGGGGTGCCGAGGGCAGATGGGCGGTGAGCCGGCCCGCGTAGTCGACGGAGCAGCGGGCAATGACGAGACGCATGGTCGGCAACGCTACTCGACGAGAAGGCCTCCACGCGATTCGCCCCTGAAAGCCCCGTTCGCCGATGGCGCGTTGTATGCGCATTCTCCTGGTGCGGCACCCGGTGGGCGCCTACCGTGGTGAGCGGGAGGTTGCCGAGCGTGCACGCTGCGTCGCGGCCTCCCTCCCTGCCCGTAAGACTCCGGCAACCCAATCGTCCGGGGTCACGAGAGGAGAACCCATGTCGCTCGACGTCTCACCGGCCCTACTCGAACAGGCCGAGCGAGGCGAGGTCGACGAAGCCGCATTCGTCGACTGCGTCCGGACCTCCCTGCCCTACGCATGGGAGATGATCAGCTCGTTGACGGCCCAGCTGGAGGTTGAGGGCGGAGAGTTCGCCGACAACCAGACGCCGCCGCCGGACGAGCAGGCCCGTGGGCAGCTGCTGCGCGCGCTCGCGAGTGACGCGATACGCGGTGCGCTGCAGCGGCACTTCGGGGTGCGCCTGGCATTTCAGAACTGCCACCGGGTAGCGGTGTTCCCGCTCGATCCCTCGGTGGACGACCGGCTGGCCAAGTTCACGTCGATCCGCGGCCAGCTGCTCAACCAGTCGCCGGTACTGCGCGACTGCTAGCGGGACCGTACTTCGCTGCCGCTCCGTGTCGCGGGAGGTGCGACTGACACCGGAGCGGCAGCCCAGGCCCCTCCCCGGCCCCGGGCCCGCCGCGTCCCGCCCGCGTCACACCAGCAGCGGCAGGACCTCCGTGCCGAGCCGCCTGACGTTCTCCTCCGTCGCCGCGAGGTCGCCGGAGCCCTCGGTCAGCAGGGCGAAACGCGTGATCCCGGTGCGCTCGGCCGTCGCCGCCAGCCGGTCCGCCGCCAGGGCGGGGCTGCCGACCGGATGCAGGTCACACAGGAGTTCCGTGTACGCGACGGGGTCGCGCATCGCGCGCTGCCGGCCGTCCACCGTCACATGGGCGTCCAGACCCTGCCGGAACCAGCCCGGCATCGCCTTGAGCAGGGATTCCCGGGCGTCCGCCGTGCGGTCCGCCAGCTGGCACACCCCGGCCGACACGTGCCCGGCCGCCCGTACGGTCTCGGGGGAGTGGCCAGCCTCCAGCGCGGTCCGCCCCCACAGCGCGACCATCTCCGCCTTCTCCTCGTCCCCGCTGTGCATGCCCAGCAGCATCGGCAGCCCCCGCTCGGCGGCGAGGCGCACGGACGCCGGGGAGGTGCAGGCGACGATCACTTCCGGCCCCGTCCCGTCCCCGTCCAGGGCCTGCGCCGGGCAGGGTACGACGGCCACCTCGCGGAAGCCGTGCCGGGCGCCGGCCGCGCCCACCCGGGGCTCGGTCAGCCAGCGCCGCAGCAGGTCGAGGTCCTCCGGGAAACCCGTCTCGTACGCCTCCAGGCCGCCCCCGAACACCTCCAGGTCCACCCACGGACCGCCCCGTCCCACCCCCAGGGTGAACCGGCCGCCCGAGGTGACGTGGAGCAGGGCCGCCTGCTCCCCGAGGGCCACCGGGTGCGTGCTGGGCAGCACGCTCACCGCCGTGCCGACCCGCAGCCGCCGGGTCCGCCCCAGCAGCAGGGCCGCCAGGGTCACCGCCGACGGGCAGACCCCGTAGGGCACGAAATGGTGCTCGGCGAGCCAGACCGAGTCCAGTCCGGACTCCTCGCCCACCTCGGCGGTCCGCACCGCCCGGTGCAGTGCCTCGCCCTGTCCCTGGCCCGGGAACTGGGCCGCCAGTACAAACGCTCCTACGCGCATCGCCTTAGCCTCCTCGCGGCTGACGCGGCCTCCCCAGGTGGACCGACTCGTTGATGACATCAACATCTGATGGCAACAACGTCTGACACGTGCCAAAGGCACGGCCTGACAGCAAAGTTATTGAGATTGTCGGGCCGGTCCCCTCGTGGCGGCCGGCCTTCCTCCGCCACCCTGCGGGTACCCGGGCTCGCTGCGCGTAGTCTGGGAGAAAGTCACTGTCGGCCGCCCATTCGTGAGGTATACGTGTCACCGCGCCACAACCGCCCCAGGGGCGGCGAGACTCCGGACGAACGACCTGCGACCGGCCTCGACCGGTACGGCTTGGAGCGGACCGAGGAGTACCAGGGCGAGGAGTGGAAGGTCCGGCACGTGGCGGGGGCGAGCGCGGCGGGCAAGCGCTACCGCTGCCCCGGCTGCGACCAGGAGATTCCCTCGGGCACCCCGCACCTGGTGGCCTGGCCCGAGTACGGCGGCGTGGACGACCGGCGGCACTGGCACAAGGCCTGCTGGAACGCGAAGGACCGCCGCACCTCGAAGGTGCAGCGGTCCCGCAACGCGCCGAAGTACTGACCGGTTTGGGGCTCAGACGTCGCGGCGGCGCACCACCACGTACGAGGCCGCCACGGTGAGCGCGGTGACCAGGACCAGCAGCCCCAGCTGGGCCGGGGCGCTGGGGGCCGGGCTGCCGTTCATGCCGCTGTTGGGCAGACCGAAGAGCTGGATCAGCCCCACCGGCGCGTTGTAGCTGACCACGGTCAGGCCGATGCCCTTGGTGACGGGCCACATCGTCAGGATCCCCCCGAGGACCGGGGGCATGGTGACCAGGCCGAGCATGACGGCGATCGCGCCGGCCGAGTGCCGTACGAGGGAGCCGACGGCGAGCGCGAGGACGCCCAGCAGGGTCACGTAGAAGCAGCCGCCCAGAGCGCCCAGCCACTCGCCGCCACCGTGGTGGCCGGCGGCGGGGCCGCTGTGCAGGAGGGCGGCGGCGATGCCCACGAACCCCGCCGAGCCCAGGGTGACGCCGAAGGCGACCGTGCCGAAGACGAGGTACTTGGCGGTGAGCACCCGCAGCCGGTCCGGGGCGGCGGTGAAGGTGGTCCGGATCAGGCCGGTGCCGTACTCGGAGGAGACGGTCAGCACCCCGAGCACGATCACGGCGAGCTGGCCGACCATCATGCCGAAGAGGGCGGGTGCGACGAAGGGGATCGACGTGTAGTCGCCGGAATCGGTCTGGAGCACGGCGAGCAGGCCGATGCCGACGACCAGGGCCACCAGGGAGCCGAGGGTCCACACGGTGGAGCGTACGGAGGTCAGCTTGGTCCACTCCGAGGCCAGGGCGTGCCCGAGGTGGGGCCGCGGAGTGGGCAGCGGCGAGCTGTAGCCGTCGGCCCGCCCCGCGCTCGCGGGCGGGGTCGCGTCGGCGGTGGCGGTCATCGGGGTTCCTCGGGGCTGTTCTGGGCGGCGGGGGCGAGATCGGCGGCGCTGCCGGGCATCAGGAAGGGCCGGGTGCCGGCTCCGGGGGGCGGGGGAGCGAAGAAGCTCGCCGCGGTCTCGGCGGGGACCACGGGGGCCTGCGCCTCCTCCTCCCAGTCCGGGACGGTCAGCGGCTCGGGCTCCCACAGCTCCGCGCGCGGGTCGTCGGTGGAGGTGTACTCGACGGAGGGCTGGGTCATCCGCATGTAGGCCTCCTCCAGCGAGGCCCGGTGCGGGGAGAGCTCCCAGAGCCGTACGCCGGTCTCGTGCGCGAGGTCGCTGATGCGGGGCAGCTCCAGCCCGGTCACCCGCAGGGCGCCGTCGGGCTCCTGGAGCACCCGGCCGCCCGCCTTCGTCAGCGCGGTCCCCAGGATGACCCGGCCGTCGGGGCCGTTGCCCGCCGCCCGGACCCGGGCGAATCCGGCCGAGTTGTGCGTGATGAAGTCCTGGGTGCTCATGTCGGACAACAGCCGCCCCCGGCCGATCACGATCAGGTGGTCGGCGGTCAGGGCCATCTCGCTCATCAGGTGTGAGGAGACGAACACCGTGCGGCCCTCGGCGGCGAGCCGGCGCATCAGGTTGCGGACCCAGAGGATGCCCTCGGGGTCGAGGCCGTTGACCGGCTCGTCGAAGAGCAGGACCTGCGGGTCGCCGAGGAGGGCGGTGGCGATGCCGAGCCGCTGCCCCATGCCGAGGGAGAAGCCCTTGGTGCGCTGGCGGGCCGCGTCCTGGAGCCCGACCACGCCCAGGACCTCGTCGACCCGCTTCTCGGGGATCCCGGAGAGCTGGGCGACGGACAGCAGGTGCGCGCGGGCCCGGCGGCCGCCGTGCGCGGCCTTGGCGTCGAGCAGGGCTCCGACGTGCCGCTGGGCGTTCGGCAGCTCCCGGAAGGGGAGGCCGTTGATCGTGACCTGGCCGGCGGTGGGCCGGTCCAAGCCGAGGATCATGCGCATGGTGGTGGACTTCCCGGAGCCGTTGGGCCCGAGGAATCCGGTGACGTGACCCGGCTTGACCTGGAAGGAAAGCCCGTCGACGGCGGTCTTGGCGCCGAAGCGCTTGGTCAGGCCGACTGCCTCGATCATCGTGCTGCCCCTTGCCAGGCCGGGACGGCTCTCGCCCACGTACGCCTTAAGAGGATATCGAGTCCTCTCCGGTTCCCTCCCGGAGCGGATCCCTGAGGTCTCCCTGAGATCCGGCTCCGGGATGTCCCGTAGTACGGGAGGCGTCCGTCACAGGGAGGACGCCGGGCCACTCCCGTCCCTCACGCGTCGCGCTTCTTGAGCACGAGGTACCCGCCGAGTACGGCCGCCAGCACCCAGAGGAGCATGATCCCGAGGCCGCCCCAGGGGCCGTAGGGCGTCTCGGTGCTGCCCATGGCGTCCGGCACGATCTGCATGATCTTGGACCCTGCCTTGTCGGGCAGGTACTGGCCGTACTTACGGGTCGATTCGAAGCCGCTGAGGATGTTCGAGACGATCAGGAAGAACGGGATCAGGATGCTGATCGAGGCGACCGAGCTGCGCAGCATGGTGGCCACGCCCATGGAGAACAGGGCGAGGAGCGCCATGTACATGCCGGCACCGATCACCGCGCGCAGGACGTCGTCCGCGCCGAGGCCGGTGCCGTGGTCCCCCAGGATCGCCTGCCCGAGGAAGAACGACACGAAGCTGGTCAGCAGGCCGACCGCGAGCGCCAGCGCCGTGGCGACGGTGAGCTTGCCGAGCAGGAAGCCGGCGCGCGAGGGAACGGCGGCCAGCGAAGTGCGGATCATGCCCGTGCTGTACTCGGTGCTGACCACCAGCACTCCGAAGATGATCATCGACAGCTGGCCGAACGACATCCCGCTGAAGCTCAGCAGTACGGGGTCGAACGTGGCCCGCTCGACCGGCTTCATGCTGTCGAAGCTCGCGCTGACCGCGGCGCAGAAGGCGGCGCTGAAGCCGACGGTGGCGATGAAGGCGATGGCGAGGGTCCAGCTCGTGGAGGCGACCGTGCGGATCTTGATCCACTCGGACCGGGCGACGGCGGAGAAGGCCATGGTCACTCGCCGCCTTCGCGCGTCGCCTCGTAACCGGCGCCCCATGCGGGGGCGGCGGTGGCCGCGCCCGCGGGCGCCGGGGCCCCCGGCGCGTGGGCGTGGTACTCGACGGAGTCCGCCGTCATCCGCATGAACGCTTCCTCCAGTGAAGCCCGTTGCGGGCTGAGTTCGTGCAGCACGATCTGGTGCTGGGCGGCCAGCTCGCCGAGCCGCTCGGCCGTGACGCCGTCGATCTCCAGCGTCCCGGTGGCGGGCACGCTGACGGCGTCGATCCCGGCCTCGTGCAGGACGTCCTTCAGCCGCTCCTGCTGCGGGGAGCGCAGGCGCACGTAACTGCGGGAGTTCTGCTGGATGAAATCGGACATCGACAAGTCGGCAAGGAGCTTTCCTTGTCCGATCACCACCAAATGGTCCGCAGTGAGGGCCATTTCGCTCATCAGATGGGAGGAGACGAAGATCGTCCTCCCCTCTGCGGCCAGCCCCTTCATGAGATTGCGGATCCAGAGAATTCCCTCCGGGTCCAGACCGTTGACGGGCTCGTCGAACATCAGGATCTCCGGATCACCGAGCAGCGCGGAGGCGATTCCCAGCCTCTGGCCCATCCCGAGCGAAAATCCTTTCGACTTCTTCTTGGCCACCGGGGTCAGGCCGACGAGGTCCAGCACCTCGGTCACCCGGCTCCGCGGGATCCGGTTCGACTCGGCCAGGCAGAGGAGGTTGTTGTACGCGCTGCGGCCGCCGTGCATGGCCTTCGCGTCCAGCAGCGCCCCGATGTGCTTCAGCGGTTCCGGCAGTTCCCGGTAGTGCTTGCCGTCGATCCGGACCGTACCGCCGGTCGGGTTGTCGAGGTCGAGCATCATGCGCATGGTCGTGGACTTCCCCGCCCCGTTGGGGCCGAGGAAGCCGGTCACCACCCCCGGTCTGACCTGGAAGCTGAGGTTGTCCACGGCGGTCTTGGCGCCGAATCGTTTGGTAAGTCCCTCAAGCTCGATCATGCGGCCACGCTAGAACGCCGAAGGGCCGTACGCCACCTCAAAAGAGTGACGTACGGCCCTACGCCGTGCGGTCGTGTACTAGCGGCTCTGCTGGGCCGGCACGCCCCGGGACACGGGCTCGTCGTCGACGATCGGGTTGGCCGCGGCGACGGCCGCGCCGGTCAACGTCGCCAGCATCTCGCGGACGTTGGTCAGCTGCGCGTTGATGGAGTCGCGACGGTTGGTGAGCGCCGCCAGCTCGCGCTCGGACTCGCTGCGGATCCGGTCGGCCTTCGCGTTCGCGTCGGCGACGATGTCCTCGGCCTGGCGCTGCGCGGTCTCCACGGTCTGGCGGGCCCGGCGCTCGGCGTCCGTACGCAGCTTCTCGGCCTCCAGGCGCAGCTGCTCCGCCCGGTGCTCGATCTCCGCGAGGCGCTTCTCGGCCTTCTGCTGACGCGAGGCCAGGTCGCGCTCGGACTGCTCGCGCCGCTTGGCCAGGTTGGTCTCGAAGTCCGCGGCGGCCTGGGCGGCCTTGGCGCGGGTCTCCTCGAACAGGGCGTCGGCCTCCTCGCGCTTGGAGGCCGCGTCCTTCTGAGCCTCGGCGCGCAGGGTGGAGGCGTCGCCCTTGGCCTTCTCGACGATGCGGACGCCCTCGTCCTCCGCCTTCGACTTGCGGTCCGCCGCGAACGACTCGGCGTCGTTGCGCACCTGCTGGGCGGCCGACTCCGCCAGCTCACGGTGCTGCTCGGCCGCGCGACGGGCCTCCTCGCGCAGGTCCTTCGCCTCCTCCTCGGCCAGCCGCAGGATCTTCTCGACCCGGGCGCCCAGACCGGCGTACGACGGCTCCGCGTCGCTCACCTGGGCCTGGGCGTTCTGTGTTTCGAGGTGTAGCTCCTCGATCCGCTTTTCCAGAGAGTTGATGCGTCCAAGTGCGCTGTCGCGGTCGGAGACCAGCTTGGTAATGCGGTCGTCCACCTGACCGCGGTCGTAACCACGCCGCACGAGCTCGAAGCCGAAGGGGGAGGAAGTGTCGCTCATGGGGTTCCTGTCGAATGAGACCGATGAGGTGCTACGTGAGGTGTTAAGGGGAATCCTAGGCGCCCGGGCGGCGTGTCATCGAGTCAATCCGGGTTTGCCCTGGACAATGACACCCCTTTTGAGTGGCAGGACCGCAGAATGCCCGTCACTCCGTCGCCTGAACTTCCCTCAGAAGCACACATCCCATGTTCTGGCTACCCCTCTGACGCCTTGCCACCCGAACGCGTGGAACCCGCTGTTGCCCCGGCCTTCACGCCCCCCGCGCCCTGGCCACCCAATGCGGGCTTTCCGCCACCCGAAGGTGCCTCGAATGATTCCAACGCCTCAAGAACGTCCTGGACACGGGAGATCTCCGCCTGAATGTCCTCGCGCCTGCGCACCAGGACCTCCAGCTCACGACGGCCTTCGTCGACGAGCCGCTCGGCCTCCGCCTGTGCCTCGGCGAGCGCCTTCTCGGCCTGCCGCGACAGGTCGGCCTTCTTCTGCTCGGCCTCCTTGAGCAGCGCCTCGGCCTTGCGCACCGCCGCGATGCGGACCTTGCTCGCCTCGCTGCTCGCGTCCGACACCAGCTCCTTGGCCTTGGCCTCCGCCTCGACGCTCTGCTCCGTCGCCGCACGCACCAGCTTGTCCACGCGCTCGCCGGCCGACTTCATCTGCTCCGCCGACTCCCGGCGGGCGCGCTCGTGCAGCTCCTCGACCTCGGACTCCACCCGGCCGCGCAGGTCTTCCGCCCGCTCCCTTATGGCAGCGGCGTCCGTACGCGCCCCGACCAGCAGCTCGTCGGCGTCGGTACGGGCCTTCTCCACCATGGAGTTGCCCTCGACGGTCGCCTCCGAGGTGATCCGCGCGGCCTCCTTGCGCGCCGCGTCGACCATCGCGTCGGCCTGCTCCTCGGCCGCCGTGGTGGCGGCGAGGGCCTGCAGACCCGCCTCGGAGGTGAGCTTCTCGGCTTCCGCCGCCGCCTCCGTGATGAGCCGGTCCACCTGCTCCGCGGCCTCGGTACGGCGCTTGTTGGCCCCCTCGCGCGCCTCGTCCAGCAGCCGCTCCGACTCCGTACGGGTCTCGGTGCGCGTGCGCTCCGCGTCGCTCGCCGCCTCCGCCTTGACCCGCTCCGCCTCGGACCGGGTACGCGTCGCGTGCTCCTGCGCCGAGGCCAGCGCCTCCGCCGCGTCGGCGCGCAGCCGCTCGGCCTCGTTCTGGGCCTCGCCGACCGTCCGGTCGTTGTCCTTGCGGGTCTGCTCGGTGAGCTTCTCCGCCTCGGTGATGGCCTCGGTGATGAGCCGGTCCGCCTGCTCGGCGGCCTCCGTGCGGACCCGGCCCGCCTCGGTGCGGGCCTCGTCGAGCGTCTGCTCGGCCTCCCGCTCCGCACCCGCCAGGGTCTCGTTCGCCGCGACCGTGACGCGCTCCGCCTCCGCGGTGGCCTCGCCGATGATCCGGCCGCCCTCCGCCCGGGCCTCGTCCAGGGTCTGCGTCGCCTCGGTGCGCAGCCGCTCGGCCTCCGCCGCGGCCTCGCCGACCGTCAGCTCGTTGGCCGCGCGGGTCTCCTCGACCAGCCGGTCGCCCTCGGCACGGGAGTCGACCAGGATCCTCGCCGAATCCCGCTCGGCCGCGGCCAGCGTCTGCGCCGCCTGCGCCGTGAGCTTCTCCGCCTCGGTGGCGGCCTCGGTGATGAGCCGGTCCGCCTGCTCGGCGGCCTCGGTGCGCAGCCGGTTTGCCTCGGCGCGGGCCTCGTCGAGGGTGTCCGCCGCCTCGGCGCGCAGCGCGTCGGCCGCCTCCTGCGCCTCGCCGACCGTCAGCTCGTTGGCCGTACGGGTCTCCTCCGTGAGCCGCTCCGCCTCGGCGGTGGCCTCGGTGATGAGCCGGTCCGCCTGCTCGGCGGCCTCCGTACGGAGCCGGCCCGCCTCGGTGCGGGCCTCGTCCAGGGTGGCCGCGGCCTCGGCGCGGGTGGCCTCGGCCGCCTGCTCCGCCTCCGCGGTCAGCCGCTCGGCCTCCGCCCGCGCCTCGTCGACCGTCAGCGCGTTCGCGGCCAGGGTCTCCTCGGTGAGGCGCTCCGCCTCCGCCGTCGCCTCGGTGACGATCCGGCCGCCCTCGGCGCGCGAGGACTCCAGGGACTCCGCCGCCTCGCCGCGGATCCGGTTCGCGTCCTCGCGGGCGTCCGCCCGGGTCCGGGCCGCGTCGCGCTCGGACGACGCCAGGGCGTCCGTCGCCTCCGTGCGGACCCGCTGCGCGTACTCCGCCGTATCGGCGCGCAGCTGCTCCGCCTCGGCGATCGCGTCGCCGACCGTGCGCTCCGCCAGGGACTTCGCCGCGTCCGTCTCGACACGGGCCTCGCTGCGCAGGCGCGCCGCGTCCTCGGCCGCCCGCTCGCGGTCCGCGCGGGCGTCGGCGCGGACCCGGTCCGCCTCTTCCTCGGCCTCCGTACGCGTACGGTCCGCCGCGTGCTCGGCCGCGCTGCGCAGCCCCGCGACCTCCTCCTCGGCCTGCTCGTGCAGGCCGGCCACGGAGTCCCGCACCTGCTGGGCGGTGGCCTCCGCCGCCGCGACCAGCTCCGCGGCGCGGCTCTCCGCCTCCTCGGTCAGCCAGACCGCCTCGGCCTGCGCCTCCTCGGAGCGCTTGCGCGCCTGCGCCAGCAGTTCCTCGCTCTGCTCACGGGCCTGGGCCCGCTCGTTGCCCGCGTCCGTACGGGCCGCCGACAGGGTCTCCTCGGCCTCCCGGCGACGCCGCGCGGCCTCCTCCTGGGCGGCCGCGAGGGCCTCCGCGGCCTCCGCCGCGACCCGCTCGGCAGCCGCCTTGGCCTCGGCGCGCAGCCGGTCCGCGGTCTCCTGCGCCTCGGCGCGCAGCCGCTCCGACTCGGTCTCCGCCTCGGCGCGCAGCCGTACGGACACCTGCTCGGCCTCCGCACGGACCCGGCCCGCGTCCTGGGCGGCCTCCGTGCGCAGCTGCTCGGTCTCCGCCTCCGACTGGGCCCGGAGGGTGCGGATCCGCTCCGCCGCCTCGGCGCGCAGCCGGTCGTTCTCCTCGGTGGTCTCCCTGCGGATGCCCTCCGCCGCGGCGCGGGCGTCGCGCAGCGTCTGCTCCGCCGTCGCCAGCCGTCCCTCGGCGTCCGTGTGCAGGCGCACGAGCTCCTGATCGGCCTCCGCCCGCTTCGCGGCCAGGGCCTGCTCGGTCTCCTCGCGCCGCGCCCGCACGGCCGCGTCCGCCTCGGCGACCAGGGCCTCGGCGTCCTCCTCGGCGTCCGCGCGCAGCCGCTCGGCCTCCGCGCGGGTGCGCTCCAGGGTCTCCTCGGCCTGCCGGCGCAGGGTCGTCGCCCGCTCCACGGCCTCGGCGCGGACCCGCTCGCTCTCGGCGCTCGCGCCGCCGCGCAGCTCGTCCGCGTCAGACTTGGCCTTGCCCAGCAGTTCCTCGGCGGTCCGGGCCGCCTCCTCGATCTGCTGCACCGCCTCGCGGCGGGCCTCCCCGCGGATCCGCTCGCCCTCGGCCACGGCCTCCGCGCGCAGCTGCTCCGCCTCGCCGCGCAGCCGCCGGGCCTCAGCCTGGAGTTCGACGGTACGGGCCCGGTACTCCTCGGTGTCGTCCTTCGCCGCGCCCTTGAGCTCGTCGGCCGTGGCCGCCGCCTGCAGGCGCAGCCGGTCGGCCTCGGCCTCCGCCTCGCGGCGGATCCGCTCGGCCTCCTCGGACGCGGCACGGGTGGTGGCGCGGGCGTCCTCCGAGGCCTTGTTGAGCACGTCCTCGGCGGTGCGGGCCGCCTTCGCCAGCTGCGCCGCGGTGTCCTCGGCGGCGGCCGTACGGGCCTGCTCGCCGGCTTCGGTGCGCAGCCGCTCCGCCTCGGCGCGGGCGTCGGCCAGCGCCTGCTCGGCCTCGGCCTTGAGGGCCTCGGTCTCCTTGGTGGCCTCGCCGACCAGCCGGGCGACCTGCTCCTTCGCCGTGCGGGTGCGCTGCTCGTTGACGGACTCCGCCGAGGCGAGCTGCCGGGCGGCGCTCTCCTTGGCGTCCGCGAGCAGGGTCTCGGCCTCCGCGCGGGCCGTGCGCAGCGCCCCGTCGGCCTCCTGCACCCGTGCCTCGGCCACCCGGCCGAGGTCCAGGGTCTGCTGCCGGGTCTGCTCGGCCTCGGCGGAGGTGCTGCTGCGCAGCCGCTCCGCGTGCTCGGTGGCCTCCTGGGCCTGCGCCGAGGCGGCGGCGAGCAGCCGCTCGGCCTCCTTGCGGGCGCGCAGCAGCGTGGATTCGGCCTCGGTACGGGCGGCCTCCGCGTCGGCGGCGAGCCGACGGCGGGCCTCCTCCACGGTCCGGGCGGCCTCGGCGCGGGCGGCGTTCAGCGCCTGCTCGGCCTCGGCGCGGGACTCGTCCATGAGCCGGCGGGCCTGGGACTCGGTCCGGGCGCGCAGCTGCTCGGCCCAGGCGACGTTCTCGTTGACGTGGGCCTCGACCGTCTGGCGGCGCTCGTTGAGCTCCTGGTCCAGGCGCTGGCGCCGGTTGACGGCCTCGGTGTGCAGCTCGGCCTGGAGGCGCGCCTGGTGCTCGGCGTGCTCCTGGAGGATGCGCTGGGTCTGGGCCCGGGCATCGCGAAGCTCGCGCTCGGCGTCCGAGCGCATCTGGTCGGCCTGCACCTGGGCATTGCGGAGCAGCTGCTCCGCCTGGTACCCCATGTCCGCGCCGTCGTACGCGGGGCGGGACGCGAGATTGCGGCGCACCTCATGGAGCTTGGCGCGCAGCACCTCGACCTGATACCCGAGGTCCTCCGCGTGCTGGACGGCCTTCCCGCGCTCCTTCTTCAGCCGCTCCATCTCGGCCTCGAAGCGCGAGAGATGGTCGGCTTCGGCCTGATGGCTCTCCTGGCTTTCGTAGCCCCGCACAGCGCGGTCCCATCCGTCCCCTGGTCGCAAGCTCACTCCCAATTGAGCATCGCTCGCCCGCTGAACGACGCCCCCGGGGAATGGTGTCAGATACCGGGGCAGGGGTTCGGGCCCCGACCCCGTCTCCGCACCGAACCCCGGCCGAGCCAGTGCCACTCTACCGGCCGGGGAATGGGGGCATCAGTGATCAGGGTTGGAGGTGACCAGTTCGGTGAGGACTCCGTGGCAGTCCTTGGGGTGCAGGAAGGTGATCCGGGAGCCCATGGAGCCGGTTCGCGGCTCGTCGTAGAGGACCCGTACGCCCTTGCCGCGGATGGCTTCGGAGTCGCCGTCGACGTCCGCGGTGCCGAAGGCGATGTGGTGGACGCCTTCGCCGTTCTTGGCCAGCCACTTGCCCACCGCGGAGTCCTCGCGGGTGGGCTCCAGGAGCTGGAGGTAGGAGGCCCCGCCGTCGGAGGTCTCGTTGATCTTGAGCATGGCCTCGCGCACGCCCTGCTCTTCGTTGACCTCGGTGTGGAACACCTCGAAGCCGTACGTGGCACGGTAGAACTCGACGGTCTTGTCGAGGTCGAAGCAGGCGATCCCGATGTGGTCGATTCTTGTCAGCATGGGTCCAGTCCACCGCCGCGGAGGGTGGTTACGCAACGTGCCAGCGATCACACCGACTGCCCGGTGACGGCGCGGGTACTGCTCAGTACATTCAGGTAAACCCTCGTTCACTCCTCATCCAAGGGGCTGTGCCTCATGTCCGGAACGAACAACACCACTTCAGTGATCGTCGCCGGGGCCCGCACGCCCATGGGGCGTCTGCTCGGCTCGCTGAAGTCCTTCTCGGGCGCCGACCTCGGCGGATTCGCCATCAAGTCGGCGCTGGAACGGGCCGGCATCTCCGGCGACCAGGTCCAGTACGTGATCATGGGCCAGGTGCTCCAGGCCGGCGCGGGCCAGATCCCCGCCCGCCAGGCCGCCGTCAAGGCGGGCATCCCCATGAACGTCCCCGCCCTCACCATCAACAAGGTGTGCCTCTCGGGCCTCGACGCCATCGCCCTGGCCGACCAGCTCATCCGCGCCGGCGAATTCGACATCGTGGTCGCGGGCGGCCAGGAGTCGATGACCAACGCCCCGCACCTGCTGCCGAAGTCCCGCGAGGGCTTCAAGTACGGCGCCATCGGGATGCTGGACGCGATGGCCCACGACGGCCTCACCGACGCCTTCGAGAACATCGCGATGGGCGAGTCCACCGAGAAGCACAACACCCGGCTGGGCATCGAGCGCGCCCCGCAGGACGCGTTCGCGGCCGCCTCCCACCAGCGGGCCGCCGCCGCGCAGAAGAACGGCGTCTTCGAGGCCGAGATCACCCCGGTCGAGATCCCGCAGCGCAAGGGCGACCCGGTGCTGTTCACGGCGGACGAGGGCATCCGCGCGGAGACCACCGTGGAGTCGCTCGGCAAGCTGCGGCCGGCCTTCGCCAAGGACGGGACGATCACCGCCGGCACCTCCTCGCAGATCTCCGACGGCGCCGCCGCCGTGGTCGTGATGAGCAAGGCCAAGGCCGAGGAACTGGGCCTGGAGTGGATCGCCGAGATCGGCGCCCACGGCAACGTGGCCGGTCCGGACAACTCCCTCCAGTCGCAGCCCTCGAACGCGATCCTGCACGCCCTGAAGAAGGAGGGCTTGGAGGTCTCCGACCTGGACCTCATCGAGATCAACGAGGCCTTCGCGGCGGTCGCCGTGCAGTCAATGAAGGACCTCGGCGTGACCCCGGAAAAGGTGAACGTCAACGGTGGCGCCATTGCCCTGGGGCACCCCATCGGCATGTCCGGTGCCCGCGTGGTGCTGCACCTGGCGCTGGAGCTCAAGCGCCGCGGTGGCGGCGTGGGCGCGGCCGCGCTCTGCGGCGGCGGCGGCCAGGGCGACGCCCTCGTGATCCGCGTCCCGAAGGCGTAGGTGCGCGGATGACGACGGTGGACGTCCCCACGCTGGTGGCGCAGGCCCGCGAGGGCCGGCCGCGGGCCGTGGCCCGGCTGATCTCACTGGTCGAGGGGGCGTCCCCGCACCTGCGCGAGGTGATGGCCGCCCTGGCCCCGTTGACCGGTGGCGCGTACGTGGTCGGTCTGACCGGCTCGCCCGGCGTCGGCAAGTCGACCTCGACCTCGGCGCTCGTCACGGCCTACCGCAAGGCCGGCAAGCGGGTCGGCGTGCTGGCCGTGGACCCGTCCTCGCCCTTCTCGGGCGGGGCGCTCCTCGGCGACCGGGTCCGGATGTCGGACCACGCCTCCGACCCGGGGGTCTACATCCGCTCGATGGCGACCCGCGGGCACCTCGGCGGCCTGGCCTGGGCCGCCCCGCAGGCGATCCGGGTGCTGGACGCGGCGGGCTGCGACGTGATCCTGGTCGAGACGGTGGGCGTCGGTCAGTCCGAGGTGGAGATCGCCTCGCAGGCCGACACCTCGGTGGTGCTGCTGGCACCCGGAATGGGCGACGGGATCCAGGCCGCGAAGGCCGGAATCCTGGAGATCGGCGACGTGTACGTGGTGAACAAGGCGGACCGGGACGGCGCGGACGCGACGGCCCGTGAGCTCAACCACATGCTGGGCCTGGGCGAGGCCCGGGGCCGGGAGGACTGGCGGCCGCCGATCGTCAAGACGGTCGCGGCGCGCGGGCAGGGCATCGACGAGCTGGTCGAGGCCCTGGAGAAGCACCGGGCCTGGATGGACGAGCACGGGGTGCTGGACGGGCGCCGTGCGGCGCGTGCGGCCCGCGAGGTGGAGACGATCGCGATCACCACCCTGCGCGGCCGGCTGGCCGACCTGCACGGGGACGCGCGGCTCGACGCGCTGGCCGTACGGGTCGCCGCGGGCGAGCTGGACCCGTACGCGGCGGCGGACGCCCTGCTGGACGGCCTCGCGGAGGGCTGAGCGGGGCCCGGGGCCCGGCGCCCGAGGGGGAAGTGCGCAGTGGGGGGGGGGGGGGGGGGGGGGGGGGGGGGGGCCCCGCCCGCCGCCGCCCGGGCCGCCGGGCCCGGTCGGGGCGGCGCTGTTTGGTCTGGTGGCGGCGTCCAGAGCCTCGC